>JBLRWS010000023.1:0-36489 GCA_047921075.1 Balneolaceae bacterium
TTATTGCCTTCATCCACAGTGGGAGCCCCGAGCTCGTAGCAACGCCACGGGCTTTCTCAGTATAGCTCGGAAAAGCGCCGTACGCCTTTCAAAAAGTAGTCGATGATAATTAGCCGTGAATGAACAGTCTGAGCGGGGGGCTCGGAGTCGGCTTCCGCGGCAAGTTTTTTGCGCTTTCGCAGCGCTTCGGGAAGGCGGCGGTAGTACCCGAAATGAGCCCGTATCACAGCCCATGTCTCTTCCGGTTTCAGCTGCAGCAGCGAGCGCAGGCCGGCAACGCCATCCAGACACAGCCGCAGAAAGATGGCCGGCAGCAGAGAGCTGTGCTGGTGGTTTTTGGTGAGCATCAACAAGCTGTTTCGGTAGTTGTAGTATACTTTTCGCGTCGATCCCATCGGCATGGAGCCTCCGCCCAGGTGGTACACCACGCTGCGCGGTTCTACCATTACCTTGTGGCCGTATCGCCAGGCGCGCCAACAGAGGTCAATCTCCTCCATGTGGAACTCGAACGACTCATCAAAACCTCCCAGCCGGTCAAAAAGGTCGCGGCGGATGGCCAGCGCGGCGCCACTGGCCCAGAATACAGGAATCGCCTCATCGTACTGCCCGGCATCCTCTTCTACGGTTTCGAACAACCGTCCCCGGCAGAACGGATACCCCATCCGGTCGATAAAGCCCCCGCTCGCCCCGGCATATTCGAATTTTTCAGGCTCGGTGTAGGAGCGAATTTTTGGTTGCACGACCGATGCTTGATCATCTGCAAACGGTTTTTCGAGTTCGGAAAGCCAGTTCGGCTCTACCCGCACATCATTATTCAAGAAAACCAGAATCTCGCCCCGGCAGTAGGCGGCTGCACGATTATTGCCTCCGCAGTAGCCGTGATTGCGATCGAACGTGACGATGCGGCACTGCGGTATCTGCTTGCGAATCCAGGCTACGGTATCGTCATTGGAGGCGTTATCGGCGATCACAATTTCGAAGGAGGAGTGGTCGGTTTCAGCCACGGAGGGAAGGAACGTTTGGAGATGGTGCAGGCCATTCCACGTTACAATAACGATGCTAAAGGTAGGGTTCACGCTGATGGAATCTGGTTCTCGTTCAGGGCAAAACGATTGAAAAGGTAGCAAAACTTTCGCCGAACTGCGCGAAAAAAGGTTGCTATCACGCAGGCAGTTTCCTTACTATTCGAAAAACAGACAATTCGGGTTATGAAAATCGGGCTACTTTCGGATACGCACCATTACCTCGACGATCAGATCTTCGACTATTTTGCCGACCGTGATGAAATTTGGCACGCCGGTGATTTCGGTACGATCTCTATCGCGCAATCGCTCGGTAAAATTGCACCGGTGATTGGTGTATACGGCAATATTGACGGACAGGATGTGCGTTCGGCTTACCCCCTAAACCAGCGCTTTGAGCGGGAGGGACTCTCTGTTTGGATGACTCACATCGGTGGGTCGCCCGGCCGCTACAGCCTGCCGGTAAAGGATGTCATTCGGGAGAATCCGCCCGATCTTTTCATTTGCGGACACTCTCATATTCTGAAAATAGCCCGCGACAAAGAGCTGAATAACATGCTCTTTATCAATCCCGGAGCCGCCGGGAAACAAGGGTTTCAGGTCTATCGAACAGCGGTTCGTTTCGACATTTCGAAAGGGGCGATGCACAATGTTGAAGTCATCAACCTTGGAAAACTGGGAGCGTAATTACGCGCCGACCAGCACAATCTGAAGATCCATCAGGTTGTTGCCCGTGGCACCCGGTTTTAAGTGCATACCCACCTGGCTGAAGAAATGGTAGCTGTCATTCTCCTGCAGATATCGGTCGGCATCCATCCCTATTCCGGCCGCTTCTGCCACGGTTTTTGGTGTTACCACTGCACCGGCAGCATCGGTTGGCCCATCGATACCGTCACTTCCTGCACTCAGCACCACCACATCCCGATTCGGCAGTTCGTCGCGCAGCCGCTGTGCCATGCGAAGCGCCAGCTCCTGATTTCGTCCGCCCTTGCCGGAACCGGTTACCTGCACAGTACACTCGCCATACATGATGATGGCTCTCGGCTTGCGGATGTTGCTGGGCACATTCAGAATGGCATTCATCAGCATCTGCTCCAGCTTTTCAATGGGCCCTTCGAAAGCGGTTGATTCCACGATCGGTTTATATCCTTTGGCATCCACCACCTCACCGGCTCGCTCGGCCATATGCCGGCCGGATGCCAGTAAAAAGGATCGGTGCGCATCAAAATCAGCTGTTGCAGCCGATCGGTGTTGCTTCACTTCGGCATCCATCTCGCGGCCCAGATGGCTGCGCAGCTCATGCGGTATGGCCCCATACAACCCGTACTTTTTTAGCACTTTAAACGCATCGGAGGCGGAGATTTCCTGCGCAACGGTAGGCCCGCTCCCAATCATGGCCAGGTCGTTGTCGGCCACATCCGAAATAATCAGGTCCACCAGCGTGGTATGCTTTAGGTGATGGAGCAGGCGACCGCCTTTCACGTCAGAAAACAGTTTTCGGACGGTATTGATCTCCTGGATGGATGCGCCGCTTTCGATGAGAAGGCGGTTTAGTTCTGCCAACTCTTCCACCTCGATGCCTCCGGCCGGCATACAGAGCAGCGCGGAGGCGCCCCCCGAAATAAGGCAGAGAACCAGGGCTCCCTCGGGTATCTTTTTAACGAAATGGAGAAGCTCGTACGACGACGACAAGCTTTTTTTATCGGGCAGGGGATGGGTGCCGGGCAGTACCTGAATGTGTTTCAGTTTTTGCACATTTTCGGTAGACGTGATCACCATCCCGTCGGTAATGCGGTCGCCAATCATGTCGTCGATGGCTTCGGCCATGGTGGCCGAGGCTTTGCCAAACCCGATCACGTAAAGCGGCCGGTTCGTACTCAGCGAATAGGTTTGTCCGCTGATATCCAGTTCACCGCTGTCGGGCCGAAAGTTGAGATGGCTTCGAATGATGGCGGCGGGGCGGACCGCATCCAGCGTTTCATGATAAATGGCGGCAGCGTCTTCAATCATAAATAAATTCTGCGTTTCTTCCATTGACCGGAAAGGTAGCAATGTTTTCGGTTCATCGTGAATGGAAATCAAACAAAACCATCAGTCATATGGCGCAAACAGAGAAACATGTCTGGATTACCGGCTGTTCGAGGGGCATCGGCTTATCGGCAGCACAGCGTTTTTTATCGGAAGGATGGAGGGTGACCGGCACCCATCACCGCACACCGCTTCCCGAAGAGCTGCTGAGATCTCCGCACTTTGAAGGCATTCAGGTGGATCTGTCAGATATTGATGCACTCTCATCAATCCTAAAGCCGCAGCTAACCTCGCCGGCTCCGGATGTGCTGATTAACAACGCAGGGCTGTTTACCGACGCCTCCATACTTTCTGATGATGATGACTGGCTCTCGGTGTGGCACAAAACGATGCAGGTGAATCTGCTGTCGGCTTCGCTGCTTTGCAAATGGTACATCAGCGAAAAAGCAGGCAGTGGGTCGCCGGGTATTATTCTGAATATCGCCTCGCGGGCAGCCTACCGCGGAGACACCGAAGAGTACGCAGCCTATGCGGCATCCAAAGGGGGACTCACGGCGTTTACTAAGAGTATTGCCCGGGGCTATTCCCACAAGGGGATAGCGGCATATACCATCGCCCCGGGATTTGTGGAAACCGACATGGCGCGTGATGCCATTGCTTTACACGGCCCGGAAATTGTAACCCACGATTCGGTGTTGGATACCATAACCCAACCGGACGATGTGACGGAGTTGTTGCTCTTTTTGGCACAAGGAACGCTGCGTGCCGCAACCGGCTCCACCTTTCACATCAACGCCGGCTCTTATATGATCTGAATCTGTTGCTTATGTCTATCAAAAATCGAAAAAAAGACCATGTTGATCTCTGCATCAACGATGATGTAACCCACCAAACCACAACCGGCTTTGAGCAGTACCGGTTCGATCACAATGCGCTGCCCGAGCTGGATGTAGATGATATTGATATCGAAGGAAGTCTGCTGGGGCGTGCGTTTTCGTTTCCGCTGATGATCTCGTCGATGACCGGCGGCTACGCCGGTGCTGAGAGCATCAACCGGATGATTGCTGAGTTTTGTGAAGAGGAGAATCTGCCCTTTGGTGTTGGCAGCCAGCGCGCGCTGTTTGATGATCCCGATCAGGCCGGTACTTTTTCTGTGGTTCGTGAGGCGGCGCCTACGGCTTTTATTGCGGCCAATATTGGCGGCGCACAGCTTATTGGCGGGTTGCCGGCCGAACAGCTGGAGCTGCTGATCTCCTCTATCCGGGCCGATGCCATCATTGTGCATCTGAACCCGCTGCAGGAATTGATTCAGCCTGAGGGCGATCGCCAATTTGCCGGGATTGAGGATGGGATCCGGAAGCTGGTGGTGGATGCCCCGGTTCCCGTTATTGTAAAAGAGACCGGGGCGGGAATAAACGGCGAGGTGGCGCGCAGGTTACTGGCCGCCGGTGTGGAGGTGGTGGATGTGTCGGGCGCGGGCGGCACCAGTTGGTCCAAGGTGGAAAATTTGCGAACAGAGAATCCCGACCTCTATGCCGCGTTTAACGATTGGGGCAACCCGACCGCTCGTTGTGTAGAAGAGGTGGCCGCTCTGCGCGAGGCGTTTCGATTCGAGCTGATCGCCTCGGGAGGGATCGCTTCGCCATTTGATATGGTAAAGGCGCTTTGCCTGGGTGCCGACATGGTGGGCGCGGCGCGGCCCGTTTTGCTGGCTTTAGACCGCGGCGGCATTCCCGAACTGAAACAGATGGTCGGGCTGTGGAAACGGCAGGCGCGGATGATCTGCACGCTGATCGGTTGCAGGGCGTTGCGGCTCTGCTCACCCTCTTATCTCATAAAAGAGTAAACAGAGAGTACGGTTTTTTGTATCTTCAGGCTTTTGAAAAAAGAGCAGACCTTGAAATTTCTTGAACAGTACGCCCGACGTATTGATGAGGCGTTAGATGCGCTTCCGTTGCCAGACCAGCCCGAAACCCTGTACGCACCACAGCGCTATTTGCTGGATGGGGGTGGCAAGCGGTTTCGCCCGGTGTTGACATTGCTTTCCTGCGGGCTCTGCAGTGGGAAAACCGAAGATGCCCTGCCGGCTGCCGTTGCGGTTGAGCTGCTGCACAACTTTACCCTGATGCATGACGATATCATGGACCAGGCTGATCAGCGACGGGGGCGGGCCAGTGTCCATGTAAAATGGAGTGTGGCCACCGCTATTCTGTCCGGCGACAGCATGTTTACGCAGGCTCTGCTGCAGCTCCAAAAACTACCCGATCATCTGCATCATAAATCGATATCCAACACGTTCTTAACGGGCATTAACAGGGTCTGCGAAGGGCAGGCTCTCGATATGGAATTCGAAACCCGAACAGACGTTACCACCCATGACTATTTGCACATGATTGCCGGTAAGACCGGAGCGCTGATTGCTTGCGCTCTACAAATGGGCGGGCAGTGTGCCGTCGCCGATGAAGCAACCGTAGAGCGCCTTGGCGAGCTTGGCCACAAGTTGGGGCTGGCCTTTCAAATTCAGGATGATCTGTTGGATGTGGTAGCCGATCCCGGAAAATTTGGCAAAAAAACAGCCGGCGATATTGTTGAAGGGAAAAAAACCTACCTGATGTTGCTGGCCCTGGAACGGTGCAGCGATTCAGACGCTGAGACCATTCGAACGTTGCTCGCCAATACGCCGCTTACCACGGCTCAGGTGCAGCAGATTATCGGCATCTACCGGTCGTGTAATGTACTGGACGAAACCGCTGTAAAAATAAACGAACTTTATACCGAAGCGTGTGAGTTGCTGGAACCTTTTGATGATTCGCCATATAAAAGCGACCTTACTCATGTGATTGAAACATTAAAAATTCGCGAATACTGACGACTCTTATGCGTTATTTACTTCTTCTATTTACGGCTCTCTTCTTTTTTATGTCGTGCCGCAGCAGCAACCTGATTCGCCCCGGTGACACTCTTGATGTGGCATTCGACAAGGCGATGAACCAGTTCGAAAATGAGAACTGGCGCGATGCAGCCGAAGCGTTTGAAACGGTGGTGTCTATCGGCCGCGGTACCGATGTGGGGCAGGATGCGCAGTTCTTTCTGGCAGAAAGTTATTTCAACAATCGCCAGTTTCTGCTTTCAGCCACGGAGTACGAGCGCTATGCGGTATTTCATCCCCGCTCTCCCCGGCGCGAACAGGCCGAATTTAAAGAGGCGAGAAGCTACTACAATATGAGTCCGCGCTTCCGGCTCGATCAAACCAACACCCGCCGTGCCCTCGATAAGCTGAGGCTCTTCACATCGCGGTACCCCGCCTCCGATTTTATTCCCGAAGCGGGTGAGATGATTACCGAACTCCGGGCCAAGCTGGCGGAAAAAAATTATCATGCAGCAGAGTTTTATATGCGTACCGGGCGGTATCGGGCGGCTGCCGTTTACTTTAGTTTGATATTGGATCAGTTTCCGGAGTCGGTTTGGGCCGAACAGGCTATTGCCGATCAGGTAGAAGCCTACAAGCTCTATGCCGATAACAGTATTCCGCAACGGCAGTTGGAGCGGTACGAAAGAGCCAGAGACAGCTACGAAACCTATATACAGCTTTTTCCCCGTGGTGAGAATCGTGAGCGGGTAGAGGCTCTTTACAACGATATCAGCCGTGAAATTGAGCAGCGCAGACAAGCCGAGTCGCGTGCTTCGGCAGACAGCTAAGCCGATGAAGCGCGTCGGCATATTTGGCGGATCGTTCGATCCGGTTCACAAAGGCCATGTTGCCGTCGCGGAGTCGTTTCTTGCCAGTGGTGCAATCGATCTGTTGTGGGTGATGCTCACACCGTATCCCCCTCACAAACAAGAAGCGGAACAGCTCTCCTACTCGCACCGCCTCAACATGCTGAAGCTCGCATTCAAAAATAGCAGGCAGATTCAGATCAGCACGCTCGAAAAAGAGCTTCCGGCACCGTCCTACACGTACAAAACCATTACGGCACTGCAGAAAGAACACCCCGACACTGCCTTTTTTCTGTGTTTGGGGGAGGACAGTATTGCTCATTTTAACAAATGGTACAAATACCGGAAAATTCTGGACCGTGTATCCATTTTGGTGGCAGAGCGTCCCGGGTGGGATCACCGGTCGGTGGCTCCGGAAATTCTGGAACAGGCCATCTTTGTAGATCACGAGCCGGTCGATCTGGCATCCTCCGATATCCGCCTCAAAAAAAAGGGCTCTGACCTGGAATTTTCCGTCCCGATTCAGGTTCTTGACTATATTCGTAAACATCAACTCTACGAAACTGCCTGACCGGTATGAAGAGAACCACCTTTTTAAAACTGGCCGGAACCGGGGTTTGGCCGGGAACATGGCTGGCTGCATCGGCACGGCGTCAGCCGCTCATTAAACCGAAGAGATTGTCGCCGGGAGACACCCTCGGGTTGGTTGCTCCGGCGGGTATTGTGTTTGAGGACGCTGATTTTGAACGCATGGAGCGGGTATTAACCCGTTTTGGCTTGCGCGTTATGTTCGCCGAAAATGTGCGGCAGCGGGAGCGCTACTTCTCCGGCACCGACAAAGACCGTGCGGAAGGGGTGATGGCGATGTTCACAAACCCGGATGTGGATGGCATTATGGCGGTTCGCGGCGGCTGGGGTTGTGCGCGGATCGTACCTTACCTCGATTTTGACGTGATTCGGGCCAATCCCAAAGTGTACTGCGGCTTTAGTGATAATACGACCCTTCATCACGCAATGAGAGCCTTTTCAGGACTGCAAACCTTTCACGGGCCAAATGGCAACAGCGAGTGGACGCACCTCACGCGCACGTCGTTTCGGGATGTGATAATGGAGGGGAAGGCGGCCCGTTTTCAATCCAATCGTGCGGTTGAAACAATTCGCACGGGAACAGCCCGGGGCCGGTTGCTTGGGGGAAACCTAACCATTTTAACCACCACACTGGGCACTCCCTACCAGCCGGAGTTGGACGGCGCCATTCTCTTTCTGGAAGATATCGGAGAGCCCCCCTACAAAATTGATCGCATGCTTACGCACCTTCACCGCGCCGGGGTGATGCAGGAAATTCGTGGCCTTATTTTTGGGACGTGCACCAATTGCAATGACGGAGGAGGACTCAATTTTACCATTCAGGAATTGCTGCACCATCACACCCGGGAATTGAACATACCGGTGATGTATAATGCCGATCTTGGCCATGATGATGACAATTTTACCATCCCTCAGGGAGCATTGGCCGAAATGGATGCCGATGCCGGTACGTTTACATTGACCGAGCCTGCTGTGAGTTAGGAGCAAGTACGTGGCTATTCGAAATGTTTCTTCTCTTTTTTGAAGTCCTCATCAGACAGCAACCCCTGCTGCCACAATCCGGTCAGGTAGTCGATCTTATCCAGCGTGCCGGGATCAGGCGTCTCCTGTTGATCAGATTGTACCGAACGCAATTCAGCAAGCCGTTTTTTTTCGGCCTCGGCTGCCGTCCGAATCATGCCGGCCAGTTGCTTCGGATTGGGCTGGCCAATCATCTCAACAGATCGCTCCGGAGTGCGGATCAGAATGGTGCCAATGCCGAGCTTCTGTTGCAGCCACCCTTGCTCTACCGTGGCATCGCTAATATTGGCGATGTCAATGGTTTGGGAATAGGGATCTTTTTCAGCCGTAATCTGCCGATCGGTAATTCGATAATGTACGGCAGAGTGGCGCCGATAGGCGAGATAGATCAAGAGAATGCCAACTCCGAACAGAGGCAACAGCAACACGCCTGCGGCATAGAGCAGAAATTGAGATTTCCAGCTGGGCGATAATGTAATCTGTTTAGACATATCGTGCGTTTACCTTTACCAATGGTTGTGCCGGTGTTATCGTTTCGGAATCCACGGGGTTTCACCGGCGTTTTGCTGTTGGTTTATGTAACGTGCAAGCACGAAAAGAAGATCAGACAGCCGATTCAGGTACGTTACATTAACCGCTGCGATCTCTTCCTGCTCGGCCAGGGCTACCGTTTCGCGTTCTGCACGCCTGCAAACGGTTCGGGCCAGATGGCAGGCGGCTCCCGCCTGGCCGCCTCCGGGCAGAATAAATGTCTTAAGCGGAGGAAGTTCGGCCTCCATCTCATCAATCCACTTCTCGAGCCGGGCGATGCGCTCTTCAGCCACAGGGTCGATGCGCGCTTTTTCGGGGTTGGGTGTAGCGAGGGAGGCGCCCACCACAAACAGATCCTGCTGTACCTCTTCAAGCTGTCCGGCCAGTGAGTTCGGCAATCCAAAGGCAAGAACCATCCCGATCGTTGAGTTTAATTCATCCACACTGCCATACGCGCAAATACGCTGGTTGCTCTTTGTGGTGGTTGTGCCGCCAAACAGGGCAGTGGTTCCGGTGTCGCCTTTTTTGGTGTAAATCTTCATAAACTTTCTATCTAAATGGTAGAATCTGTGATGGCTGTTAAGCCGTGCCGTTTGATGTTGTGAAGCTGATAACCGGTTTGTTCGCAAAATCGATCGAGATGAACGATTGCATTTTCCGGGCAACCGAATGTAATCTCCACGCGCTCGCCGTAGGCAGCCTCAAGTTCAATGAGACTGGCTGTGGCACGGAGTTTCTCTACGGCCGGCTGCAGACCATAATCGTAGCAGAAGGTTACTTTTTCAACCAGGTGTACTGCTTCGAGCGGTGTGGATTGTATGGCCGCTGTCGCTGCCTCGCCATAGGCCTGAATCAGCCCCGGCTTTCCCAGTTTGGTGCCGCCGTAATATCGAACCACAACCAGCAGAACGTTAACCAGCCGGTTTGCCTGCAGGGCGTGCAGTATCGGAAGACCGGCGGTACCTCCGGGTTCCCCGTCATCCTGCGAAAATTCAATCAGATCGTGGGGGTTCAGCCGCCATGCGTAACAGTGATGCGTCGCTTTTGGGTGCTCTTTACGCACACATTCCAGCTCATTCTCTGCCGCTTCACGGCTCGATACCGACCGGGTCAGGCCGATAAACTCCGATCCTTTCACCTGCCGTTTGGCAGAGGCTGTACGCCGAAACGTATGGAAACGAACGCCTTGGTTGGATTGCGTCATGAAAGCAATGTAGAACTTGTCTGAATAAGCCTCAAATGCTTTTGAAAAGGGCTTTCACCTTGCCTTTTAAGCGAAAAGAGGCGACTTTTAGCAAACTACGTAAATACCCTGAAAAAGAACGATTTTTCCGCGGGTTGGTGTTTACCCCATAGAAAAATAAAACGAAAAAGAAACGACAGCATGCCCTCATTACTACAGGCTCTCTCATCGCAGGTTGGCCGCAAAATTTTAACCGGACTCACCGGTCTGTTCCTTGTTCTTTTTGTCATTTTTCATCTCGGCGGAAACCTTGCAATTTTTGGTGAACCCGACGCTATGAACCGCTACTCGCTGATGTTGCACAATTTTGGCCCGCTGTTGTGGATAGCGCGGGTCGGGCTGCTGGTTACCTTTGTGCTACACGCCTGGATTGGTATTTCCATCTGGCTGAAAAAACGAAAAGCCCGCCCCACAAATTACGAAGTGTACAGCAGCAAAGGCGGCCCGAGTAAACAGAGCCTGAGCTCGCGCAGCATGGCATTTACCGGTGTGGTACTCCTCATTTTTGTCGTCTTTCACATCAACACATTTGCGCTGGGCGATACCGATACGGTACTTATTGACGGGCAGGAAACCCACGATATTAAAACGCTGGTGCTCGACACATTTCAAAATCCTTTCTACGCATTTGGGTATGCCTTTGTGATGCTCTTGCTGGGCACGCATCTTGGCCACGGTGTATGGAGTGCTTTTACTTCATTGGGGCTCAGCAGTAAAAAAGCGTCTGCCATGGTCTATACAATCGGCGCTGTTTTGGCCGTTGTGCTTGCCGTTGGATTTCTCTTCATGCCTATCTACATCTACTTTGCCGGTGGATGTGAGGGTGCGCTCATTCACTGCAATTAACCATTTTATAAATCGAATACGAGATTGTTATGAAATTAGATCCAAACGTACCCTCCGGGCCTCTTGAGGAAAAATGGAGCCGCCACCTGAACGAAATCAAACTGGTTTCGCCAAACAACAAGCGGAAGCATAAAATTATCGTCGTCGGTACCGGGCTTGCCGGGGCTTCTGCTGCAGCGAGTCTTGCAGAACTCGGCTACAACGTACAAACGTTCTGTATTCAGGATTCGGCCCGGCGCGCTCACAGCATTGCAGCACAGGGCGGTATCAACGCGGCCAAAAACTATCAGAATGACGGCGATAGTGTCTACCGGCTTTTTTACGACACCATCAAAGGCGGCGACTATCGCAGCCGGGAAGCCAACGTGTACAGGCTGGCACAGAATTCAAATCACATTATCGATCAGGCGGTTGCGCAGGGCGTGCCGTTTGGCCGTGAATACGGAGGATTGCTCGACAACCGTTCGTTTGGCGGCGCTCAGGTATCACGTACATTTTATTCCCGAGGCCAAACCGGACAGCAGTTGCTGCTCGGTGCCTATCAGGCGATGATGCGCCAGGTGCATGCCGGAAAGATTGAGAGTTTTACCCGGCACGAAATGCTCGACCTGGTTTTGGTTGACGGCAAGGCGAGGGGAATCATCACGCGTGACCTCGTTGATGGCTCCATCAACAAATGGGAAGCGGATGCCGTTGTGCTCTGCACCGGCGGGTATGGCAATGTGTTTTACCTCTCTACCAATGCAAAAAATTCGAACGTAACGGCTGCATGGCGATGCCACAAGCGCGGCGCGGCTTTTGCCAATCCGTGTTATGTGCAGATTCACCCCACCTGCATTCCGGTATCGGGTGACTATCAATCCAAGCTGACGCTGATGAGCGAAAGTTTGAGGAACGACGGACGCGTATGGGTGCCACGCAACAAAGATGATGATCGCGCTCCGAACGAGATTCCCGAAGAAGATCGGTATTACTACCTCGAAGAGCGCTATCCAAGTTTCGGGAACCTGGTTCCCCGTGATGTGGCTTCGCGTAACGCAAAGCTTGTAACAGACGATGGCCTTGGCGTAGGCGATAGCGGCTTGGCGGTTTATCTCGATTTTCGGGATGCCATCAAGCGCGACGGCAAAGAGGCCATTCAGGCTCGCTACGGCAACCTTTTTGATATGTATCAAAATATTACGGATGATAATCCCTACGACGTGCCGATGCGCATTTTCCCCGCCGTGCACTACACCATGGGCGGCCTGTGGGTGGATTACAACCTGATGAGCAACATTCCCGGACTGTTTGTGGCGGGTGAGGCGAACTTTTCCGACCACGGTGCCAACCGCCTCGGAGCCAGTGCGTTGATGCAGGGGCTTTCCGATGGCTATTTCATCATCCCTTACACCGTAGGGAACTACATTGCAGACGAAGAGCTTCCGAAAGTATCCACCGACCATGACGCCTTTACCGAAGCCGCCGGCGCTTCCCAACAACAGCTTGATAAACTGCTGGCTGTGAAAGGAGATAAAACGGTGATTGAATTCCACCGTGAGCTCGGAAAAATTATGTGGGATAAAGTAGGTATTTCCCGAAACAAAGAAGGCCTGGAGCAAGCGCTGGCAGAGATCCGCGCCCTTCGTGAGGAGTTTTGGAATAATGTTCGCGTTCCCGGCGAATCGAACTACTACAACAAATATCTGGAGTTTGCAGCTCGCGTGGCCGACTTCTTTGAACTGGCTGAACTGATGGCGCTCGACGCTCTCGATCGTGAAGAGTCGTGCGGCTGCCATCTGCGCGATGAATATCAGAGCGAGGAAGGCGAAGCGATTCGAAATGATGAAGAGTACGCCTTTGTTTCTGCCTGGGAGTACTTGGGCGTGAACGGAAAGCTCGAAACCAAACGTCACAAAGAAAAGCTTGATTTTGAATTTGTGGAACTGAAACAACGAAGTTACAAATAACGGAACGGCATTTATTATGAGTGATATGACCCTGAATCTGAAAATATGGCGCCAAAAAAACGCACAGGATAAAGGCGGCTTTCAGGAGTACAAGCTGAGCGGCGTAAGCGAGCACATGTCCTTTCTGGAAATGCTGGATGTGCTGAATGAACACCTGATCAAAGAAGATAAAGATCCTGTCGAGTTTGATTACGATTGCCGCGAGGGAATTTGTGGATCTTGCAACATGGTGATCAACGGCCGTGCCCACGGACCGAAACGCCTTACGGCCGCTTGCCAGCTGCATATGCGCAACTACAGTGACGGTGATACCATTGTGATTGAACCGCCCCGCGCGGCAGCGTTTCCCGTAATCAAAGACCTGGTTGTAGACCGTTCTGCATTCGACCGCATTATCGAGGCCGGAGGGTATGTATCGGTGAGCACCGGTGCCGCTCCGGAAGCCAACCTGATTCCGGTTCAGCAAGATATTTCGAATGAAGCGTTTGATTATGCAACCTGTATCGGTTGCGGTGGCTGTGTGGCAGCGTGCCCCAACTCCTCGGCATCGCTCTTTACCGGTGCAAAAATTGCGCACCTGAACAGCTTGCCGCAAGGCCAGCCGGAACGTGAAAAACGAACCGTTGCCATGGTTGAGCAGATGGAGAAAGAAGGATTTGGCGACTGCTCCAACTTTGCCGAATGTGAAGCTGTTTGCCCGGTCGGTATCAGCATCTCTTCCATTGCCAAAATGAGAAAAGATTACATTCGGGCGATATTCTGACAAACGTCTCAAAGAGGTGTTTTTCAAAGGCGTGTGTTTCCTGCACACGCCTTTTTTTATAGCTTACGGCTGCACGTTTTCCCTTAACCTGACAGATTCGCATCCATGGCCAACCCTACGCTTCAACAAGCTACAGCCGCATTGCAGCGTTACTGGGGGTTTTCGTCCTTCAAAACCGGACAGGAAAAAGCCATAGCCTCTATACTTGAAGGAAAAGATACGCTGGTATTGTTCCCGACGGGTGGGGGCAAATCGCTCTGCTATCAAGTGCCGGCTGTGTTGTTCGAGGGGCTCACACTGGTGATCTCCCCACTGGTTGCGTTAATGACCGATCAGGCCGATCAATTGAAAAAGGCGGGAATTCGTGCGGCATTTATTAACAGCACGTTGCCGGGTCATGAGGTAGAGCAGCGGCTGGTGAATGCCCGCAACGGGATGTACAAAGTGCTCTATGTGTCGCCCGAACGACTCGCTTCGGAGCGGTGGAAGAACGAACTGCCGAACCTGAACATAGAACTGGTTGCGGTGGATGAAGCACACTGTATTTCGGAGTGGGGCCACGATTTTAGGCCAAGTTACCGTGCCATACGGGAAGAGCTTTCCTCCCTGCCCGATGATGTGAGGTGGGTGGCACTGACCGCAACAGCAACGCCGGAGGTGCGCAACGATATTCTTGCCAATTTGGAGTTTACCGACCCGGCCGTAATCACCAGCGGTTTTGGCCGGCCGAATCTTCACTGGTGGGTACACCACACAGAGCAGAAACAAGCCATGATGGAGAAAGCCCTTAAGCGAGGGGCTAAAAAGGGGAGCGGAATTATCTACTGCAATACCCGACGAGATTGCGAGCGTTGGGCAGCGCGGTGCAATCAGCTCGGCATCACTGCGGAGGCGTATCACGCCGGGCTTGAGTCAAAAGCGCGAACCCGCGTGCAGCAGTCCTGGATTGATGGACAAACCGCTGTGGTTGCCGCCACCAACGCCTTTGGGATGGGTATCGATAAACCCGATTGCCGGTTTGTGCTGCACGAAGCGATGCCCTTTTCGCTGGAAGCGTATTATCAGGAGGCGGGGCGTGCCGGACGCGATGGAGAGGCGGCCTACCCGATTCTGCTGTACCGCGAGGCCGATTATCATCGTCTGAAAAATCGAATTGAAGCATCCTATCCTGAGCCTGATCTGCTCGAAAAAACGTACAACGGATTGTGTGATGAGCTGAACCTGGCCTCCGGCGCCATACCTGATGAACCCGTACCGGTATCTCTAAAAGCCGTTGCGCGCAGAATTCAGGAGCCTGAACGGGTGGTTCGCGCTTCCATCACTATTTTAGAGCGCCTGGGCGAGCTGGAGAAAATTCAGGCATACATTCCGGAAACGGGGGTTCACTTTACAGCAAGCAAAGAGGTACTTCGCCAGTTTATCGAGCAGGCGGGAGAGCCTAAATCGACTTTTGTGGACACCCTGATGCGGCAATTTAGTCCGTCAGTCTACGCACAAACGGAGTACATCCCCACCGATTATTTGTGTAAAAAACTGGACGTGACACCCCGGCAGCTCGAAAACGGGTTGCAACATCTGGCCGAGCGAGACCAACTGTTGGAATGGACGGCTGTGGGAGAGAAACCGCTTATTCGGTTGATGAATCCCCGTCAAGTTCCGTTTCGGGTGCAGCGCGCCAAGGCGTATCGTCATCGGGATGTGCTGCTGAGCAAGCTTGACCGTATGAAGCAATTCGCAGAATCGGAGCACTGCCGCGAGCAGTTTTTGCGGGTTTATTTTGGGGATGTGGGCTCACCGCCTTGTGGCCGCTGTGATCGGTGTGTGGCCAATACAACCCTGCCCGACAACGTCGTATCCGATTCCGATGTGGAGCAGCTCACAGATACGCTTGGCGAGAATCGCTGCACCCTTGATGAACTTGCTGCTCAGCTACACTGGCCACATATCAAAACATTATCCATACTTCGGTATCTGAGCCGGGAAGGAATGGTGTCTGTCTGGGAAGAGGAGACCATAACCTACTCGCTCAGGTAAGGGTTCGATCTTCACAAGAAGTTGTTGATCCGTCGGCTATCGTAATTGAAATAACCCAGGATTTGCATTGGCTTTTTGAATGGCAGGCACCGATAGTGGCCGTATAAACAGTTGCTGGTTTACCCGTTTTCCATCAAAATGGACGGGCATGGCCATGCCGCGATACGGCGAGAGGCGCCGAAGGACCTGTGCCGCATACGCGGGATTTCCGGCTTGATCCAGACTGTTCAGAGCAACGGTGGCTGCATCGTATCCGATTTTTGCAAACCGGTCGGACCGCTCTCCAAAGCGGTTTTCGAAATCATTTTCCATAAATGCAATCGCTGAGGAGTCAGCTGCAGATCCAAACGCCTGCGAGTAGTAGATCTCAAAATTATTTCGCTGGTAGGACGATAAGGCAGCTTCGCTCCACTCTTCGGAACCGAGCAGCACGGCACGGTTGCCGAGCACTTCGAGATCCGTCGTCAATAAACTGATCAGCGTATTGGCAGCCTGACCGGTAAAGGGTGCATAAATGCCTTGTGAGGGGAGGATTCGGAGCGAATCGACCAGCTCGGGATCGGTATCGAACCAGTTGGTGTATCGGGTGAGATCGTATCCCATGGAGGCAAAATCTTCCTCAAAGTAGTACGAGATGGTGGCACCAAGCCGCTCCGCTTCGTGGCGAAAGGCTCGGGCTGATGCGGTGCCCAGGGCGTTAGACTGGGCGATGACCGATAACGAATCGAGCCCGAGTTGCTGCACGGCAAAACGAGCCATCCGAAGCCCGTGAATCTCAAACGTTGGGTTCAGCTGAAAGGCGTAGTTAAAATCAAGATTGATATCATCAGAATTGGCAAGCGGGGCAATCATCGGCAGTTGATACGCCTCCGATAGCTCCGCAACGGGTGCTGCCGTCTCGGAAAAGAGCGGGCCGATGACCAGATCGGATCGTTCGGCCAAGGCCAGTTTTAAAAATGCAGCCGCTGCGCTGTCGGGTTCCTGGCCGGAGGGTTCAAAAATTACGCGCGCCTTCTTGTTGGAGTGCCGGGTATTGAACTCCTCGGCAGCGAGGGTGATGCCATACATGAGCTGGCGCGAAACCTGAAAATTGGGCGATCGGGGATCATCATCAAACGTTGGCAGCAGAACACCCAGATTATACACCATCCCTTCGGGTGCAACCGGGTAGCGGTTGGCACGGCTGATGTCTCCTGCATCGTCGCGTAGTTGCTCACGGAGCTGCTGTCGGCGGGTGGAATCGGGCTCTTCACGAATAATAAGATCGGTAAGCAGACGATAGGATTCGGCATCAATCTGACCGCGGGAAGCGTTGGCAAGGTCACTCCGTACACCCGCGTGAGCCGTTTGCCGAAGCACATCGAACCGTTCGGATGTGGTAAGAAACTGCAGTATCTGCCGGTAGAGTCGGCGGGCGTCAACCTGTACGCCGGATGGGCTCCGTTCCTGGCTCAGGGTGTAGAGCCCGTCGATACTCTGCGCATAATTTCGCTGCCGGAAATGGATCAGCGCCAGCGTAAATTGTGATTCGTGGCGCAGGGCAGTTTCAGAGTGATCAGCCAGAGGACGCAGCAGAGCGCGTGCTTCGGGATAGTGCGAGAGTGAGAAATAGCTTTTTCCTGAAAAGAGGCGTGCGCGGTCGGTATCCACCTGTTGAAACCGTTCGATAGCCTCCTCGAATTGCTGCCGCTCAAACAGCTCAAGTCCCTCCTCGAACTGCTGGGCCTGAAGTGTTGTGCTAAACCAAATTAGTGTAAAAAAAAGAAGTGCTGAGATCTGTTTCATAACCGTGCGTATTTTCAAGCTTTGGTAGGCAAAAAAGGGGCGTTTTGTTCCCCAGGTTATTCCCATTCGATGGTGGCCGGCGGTTTGGAGCTGATGTCGTACACCACGCGGTTGATGCCGCGAACCTGATTGATGATCGCATTGCTAATCTCGGAAAGAAATTCGGGAGGCAGATGCGCCCAATCGGCCGTCATTCCGTCCAGGCTGGTAACGGCGCGCAAGGCGATGGTATACTCGTAGGTGCGTTCGTCTCCCATCACCCCAACGGATTGTACCGGGAGCAGTACGGCAAGTGCCTGCCATACCTCATCATACAAACCGTGGGCACGCAGCCCATCAATAAAAATGCGATCGGCCTCTTTCAGCAGATCGAGTTTTTCGCGGGAGAGGGCACCCAAAACCCGAATACCCAGCCCCGGCCCCGGGAAGGGGTGGCGGCCGATGAAGGTTTCGGGAATACCGAGCTCACGGCCTACATTGCGAACTTCATCCTTAAAGAGTTCGCGGACCGGTTCCAGCAGTTTCAGATTCATTTTTTCCGGCAATCCACCAACATTATGATGCGATTTGATGGTAGCCGACGGCCCTTTGAACGAGACGCTTTCTATCACATCGGGATAGAGGGTGCCCTGTGCCAGGAACTCAAATCCATCAAGCGAGGAGACCGCCTCATCAAACACATCAATAAACGTATTACCGATGATTTTCCGCTTCTCTTCGGGGTCAGATACACCCTCCAGATTATCCAGAAACAGATCGGTGGCATCCACACCCTGAACGGGCAGGTCGAGGTGCTCGCGGTAGGTTTGTAAAACCTCCTCAAATTCGTTTTTGCGAAGCAGGCCGTTGTTCACAAAAATACAGAGCAGCTGATCGCCGATCGCTTTGTGTACAAGAGTGGCTACTACAGTGGAATCCACACCGCCGGAAAGCCCACAAAGCACACGCTTGTTGCCCACCAGCTCGCGGATACGCTGCAGCTCGGTTTCAACGAAAGATGCGGCTGTCCAACTCTGACTGCATCCACAAATCGATGCCACAAAATTTTTCAGAATGGTGCTTCCTTCCTCGGTATGCACCACTTCGGGGTGGAACTGAACTCCATAGATGGGCTTCTCGCTGTGTTTAACGGCCGCAACGGAGGCGTTGTCGGTATGGGCGATTCGTTTGTACGGTGCGGGCAGCTCATGAATGTGATCGCCGTGGCTCATCCAAACAACCGATTGGTCAGAGAGTCCGCTTAGCAGGCCGGCCGGTTCATCCACATGGAGAACCGCCCGTCCAAATTCGCGCTTTTCCGCTTTCTCTACGCTGCCGGGCTGTATGGCGTGCGCCAGTGATTGCAGTCCGTAGCAGATGCCGAGTACCGGCACATCGTGTTCCAGCCAGGCCAGGTTCAATACCGGTGCGTCGCTGTCGTACACGCTGTTGGGCCCGCCGGAGAGGATGATACCGCGCGGCGGACGATCGGAAAATTCGTCGGTTGGTACGTTAAAGGGGTGGATTTCGCAGTAGACATTCTGCTCGCGAACACGGCGAGCGATCAGTTGCGTGTATTGCGATCCAAAATCGAGGATGAGGATCCACTCATCATGTGTTGCGTCCATGCGGAGGTGTGTGGGGTGCGGTGAATAGGTGGTTAGCTGGTAAGGTCTTTATATTCATCGGCGCTGAGAAGGTTGTCAAGCTCTGAGGTGTCGGCCACTTTCAGCTTCACCATCCATCCATCACCGTAGGGATCATCGTTTACCTGCTCCGGATCGTCTTCGAGCGCTTCATTCACTTCAACAATTTCCCCACCTACGGGTGCAAACAGTTCGGATACGGTTTTTACCGCTTCAACGGTACCAAATACCTCGTCCTGATCGCACTCGAATCCTTCCGGCTCCAATTCTACAAACACAATATCGCCGAGCTCACTCTGGGCAAAGTCGGTAATGCCAATGGTAATGGTTCCGTCGCCATTGTCGCGTATCCATTCATGTTCACGGGTGTATTTTAGATCGGTGGGAGTATTCATGATGGCTGTCTATTTTTTATCCGGGTTAAACGTAAATGAGTTTTCGAGATACTTGGTGTTGAAGTTCCCTTTAATGAAATTTTCATCATCCATCAGCTGCAGATGGTATGGAATCGTGGTTTTGATTCCTTCGATGACAAATTCACGCAAAGCGCGGCGCATACGGTTAATCGCCTCTTCGCGGGTCGGTGCACTTACAATCAATTTCGCGATCATCGAGTCGTAGTGAGAGGGAATCACATAGCCGGCGTAGGCGTGCGTATCTACGCGGGTGCTGTGTCCGCCGGGAATGTTAAATACCGTTATTTTGCCTGCCGACGGGCGGAAATTATGCTCGGGATCTTCCGCATTAATACGGCACTCGATGGCATGACCACGCATTTTTAGCGGCTTTACATCAATTTTTTCACCGGCTGCCACACGTATCTGCTCTTTCACCAGATCCACATAGGTCACCTCTTCGGTAACGGGATGCTCTACCTGAATGCGGGTATTCATCTCCATGAAGTAGAAGTTGTGCTGATCATCTACTAAAAACTCGATGGTACCGGCCCCTTCGTAGTTAATGGCTTTTCCGGCCTGCACAGCGGCTTCACCCATTCGCTCCCGCAGTTCGGGGGTCATGATGGGGGATGGGGCCTCTTCCAGTACTTTTTGATGGCGGCGCTGCAGCGAACATTCCCGCTCGCCAAGGTGCACCACGTTGCCGTGGCGGTCGCCCAATATTTGAATTTCGATATGCCGGGGGTTTTGCACAAACCGTTCGATATACACTTCCGGGTTGTTGAAGGCGGTTGCGGCCTCGGAGCAGCATGTATTAAATGCCTGCTTAAATTTTTCTCCGCTCTCTACAAGGCGCATGCCGCGTCCGCCACCTCCGGCACTGGCTTTAATCATCAGCGGAAAGCCGACT
This sequence comes from Balneolaceae bacterium, assembly GCA_047921075.1. Taxonomy (GTDB): domain Bacteria; phylum Bacteroidota; class Rhodothermia; order Balneolales; family Balneolaceae; genus JBLRWS01. Next base: position 20,460 of record JBLRWS010000023.1, read on the forward strand.
TCTTCGGCTACTTTTTGGGCATCTTCAAATGTTTTTACCACGCCGTCGGAGCCGGGAACCACCGGCACCTTATTGGCGATCATGGTTGCCTTTGCAGTGGCTTTATCGCCCATTTTCTGGATCATCTCGGGCGAGGGGCCGATAAATTTGATGTTGTGCTCTTCGCAAATCCGGCTGAACTCGGCATTTTCGGAGAGGAACCCGTAGCCGGGATGGATCGCTTCTGCGTTGGTAATTTCAGCAGCGGCCAGAACAGATGGAATTTTCAGATAACTCTCTTTTCCTGGGGGAGGGCCAATGCATACGGCTTCATCGGCAAATTTTACATGCAGGCTGTCTTGATCGGCTGTGGAGTAAACAGCCACCGTTTTGATGCCCATCTCCTTACAGGTACGGATCACCCGCAGTGCAATTTCACCGCGGTTTGCAATAAGTATTTTAGAAAACATAGAGGAGTGGGTTACGCCTTTTTGATGATGAAAAGCGGCTGGTCGAACTCAACCGGCTGTCCGTCATTGACCAAAATCTTCTGTACGACACCGTCGAACTCCGATTCGATTTCATTCATGATTTTCATCGCTTCTACAATGCAGAGCGTTTCCCCTTTTTTAACCGAATCTCCCACTTTCACAAAGGCGTCAGAATCGGGTGATGGCGCCTCATAAAAAGTACCCACGATAGGGGATTTTACGGTTTCGCCATCGGGTTGAGGGGTTGATTCGGATGCCGCTTCCGATCCACCGGAGGGGGCAGAAGCAGGGGCCGCCGGTTGTGGGGGCTGAGCCTGCGGAGCGGCCTGCGATGGAAGTGTGTACTGCACGTTTTGAGGTGCATCACCGGCTTTTTTAATCTTGATCTTAAAATCTCCTTCTTCAATCGATACTTCGTTGACTTCGCTTTCCGAAATCATGTCGAGGAGTTTTTTTACGAGTTTTAAATCCATGGTCGGGTTTCGTTAGGTTTTCGATCGTTCAAGGTATTCTCCGGTACGTGTATCTACCCGGATTTTGTCTCCGGTATTGATAAAAAGAGGAACTTGTACCACTGCGCCGCCGGTAATGGTGGCCGGTTTGCTGCCGCCCTGTGCGGTATCGCCACGTACGCCGGGATCGGTTTCTGCGACCTCGGTATCAATCTGATCGGGCGGCTCGGCATATAAAATTTGTTCCTCTTCGGCATCCACCGTCAGCGTGCAAATCATCCCGTCTGCGATAAATTCGGCTTTCTCCACACGGGCTCGTTCCAGCGGAATCTGCTCGTAGGTTTCCTGGTCCATGAAGTAAAACATGTCTCCATCAACATACAAAAATTGAAACGGGTTGCGCTCTACGCGAACCGATTCAACATTTTCGCCGGACCGAAAGGTTTTTTCGATATTCTTGTCGTTTTCTACACCTTTAAGCTTGGTGCGTACAAACGCGCCTCCTTTTCCGGGCTTTACATGTTGAAATTCAACGATAGTATAAATTTCGCCATCCAAGCGGATATTTGCACCCGGTCGGAAATCGGACGTACTGATTTTTGCCATGCAGGTAAATTAAGAACGTTATTTTGTGTTCAAAAATACTGCTGCCTGCTTTGGATACCAAACATTATTCCGGCAGCAGTTCCCATTTTTTACGAACCGAACCAGCCTTGCAGAGTTTCCCACAGGTTCATCATCAGAATGACAAAGATGAGTGCGGGGCATACAAATTTGATCAGGATTTTCCAGACAGGAGTAAAGAACGACGTGTTGATGCCTTTAAAGCCCTCGCTCATCTCTTCAATGGCGTTATCGGTCTTCCATACGTAGGCTACGAAAACGCAGATCAGTAAACCGCCCAGCGGCAAGCCAATCACACTGAAGATAAAGTCGATGGTGTCGATCAACCCGAGGTAGAAGGAGATGATTAGTGAGATGACAAGGATGGCTCCCCCAATCCCGAGGGTAGCGGTCTTTCTGGGAATGTTGTGCTCATCAATGGCATAGGATACCGGCACCTCGAGCAGTGAGATGGAAGAGGTGAGCGCAGCAAGACTCAGAAGAAAGAAGAACGAAGCGCCAAAGACCAGGCCGAGCAGCCCGCCAATGGTAGAGAACAATTCGGGCAGTACCTGGAAGATCAGTGCAGTGCCGGCCAGTAGTTCACCCTCGTCGCCAAAAATCTGTACCCCTTGCGCCTGCGCCACATACATGGTGGGTATAACCAGAAGGCCAGCCAAAAACGCAATTCCAACATCGGCGATCGTCACATAGCCGGCCACTTCGGGTAAATTCTCTTTTTTGCTTAAATAGGATCCGTAGGTGATGAGTGCGCCCATTCCCAGCGACAGGGAGAAGAAGGCCTGGCCCATTGCCGCCAGAACCAATCCACCGGTAATTTTCGAAAAATCGGGCATTAAATAAACTCGTAACCCTTCAGCGGCACCTGCCTGAAACAGGGAGAACGCCGTCATGATGATGAGGATAAGCAGCAGAAGCGGCATCATGGTTTTGGTAGCGCGCTCAATTCCCTCACTCACACCTCCGCGTAGTATGGCAATGGTAACCGCCATAAAGAGGGTGGCAAATATTGCATTGATGAGGCCGTTGCTCACATCCGAAAAGAGAGCTGCAGCACCACTCATCCCGAGATATTTAAAAAGCTCGACAAACACGTGGCTGAAGGTCCACCCGGCAATGACTGAATAGAACGACAAAACCATGGCGCCGGTAAGCACCCCCCAAAACCCGACAAACGGGAAAAATTTGTTTGAACTGAGTGCTCTAAATGCACCGACGGGATTTTTTTTCGAGCCCCGGCCGATGCTTAGTTCGGCCACCATAACGGGAAAACCGATGATTAAGCAGCACAAAAGGTAGATCAACAGAAATGCAGCTCCCCCGTTTGCAGCAGCTTCGGTAGGAAAGCGCCATATGTTACCAAGCCCGATTGCTGAGCCGGCTGCTGCCAGTACAAATCCAAGTTTTGAGTTCCACGCGCCACGGTTTGTTGTTTCCAAATCGATTGATCCTCCAATCTTTGTTTATGCTTACAAATGCCTCTATAACGTGTTGCCCCAATCTTTTGTATGAACAGGGCTGTCGCTGAAAAAGTGTTAATGTACAGGTTTAGTGACGAAATTTCCGCAATAAAAATCCGGTGCTGTCGGGCACGGAAAGATCACCGCTTAAGATATCAATTGCCTGCGAAGATGCAATTTTTCCATCGGCAAGCACTTCCCACTGTCCGCCGGGCAGTGAAACGGTGCACTCCTCGGAGCGATTCCCGTTCAAAATCACGTAATAATCGTACATATCACCGGCCGAGTCGCCGCTGATGTAGAAGCAGAGCAGCAGGGGGTTGTCGAAATGGTCGAACCGGATGGAGCCGGGGTCGGCCTTGCGCAGTGCTGGCGACTGCCTGCGAACGGAGATCAATCCGCGGTAGTAACTGAGCAGCGGTTGGTTCAGTACGCAATCGTCAAAGTTGAGCCAGTTGGTGGCGTTGTCTTTCTGATAACTGTTGTGATCCATCTTGCCCACATCGGGATCATCGGCGTTGGTCTGTACAATAATTTTGGAGCGTGCGAATTCCTGTCCGGCGTGAATCATTACCGTACCCTGGCTGCAAAAAAGGGTCAGAGCCGCCAGCCGTGCCAAATATAGCTCTTCATCGGAGAGCTGCACATGCTCGGTTCTGAGCCCTACTTTTTGGTCGGCTTTTTCCGGGTCAAGGGCGATACGAATAAAATCGGCCAGGGTGTAACCGTCGTGACTTTCCAGATAGTTTACTGCGTGCGCCGACGTTTGAAACAGCCCGCCCTCTTGATCCTCAAGCGTACCAATGAGTACATTTTCGAGGCGCTGCCGGCCGGTTTCGTGCTGCCATTGTGAAAAGATAAATCCACAGTCGTGGTTGGGGTCCGACCCTTTGATGCTGTTGCGTATGCGGTCGTTCCACGACGCCCATCCGTGCTTCGAAAAGGCTGCCGGACTGTAGTGTCCTCCCCACGGTTCAGCAATGAGCACCACACCGGGATGGGTGCGTTCCAGATCGTTTTTGATGGCATCCCATGTATCGGCATCGAGCAGCGCAGCGAGATCGAACCGGAAGCCATCCACATGATACTCTTCCACCCAGTAGCGAAGCGAATCGAGAATGAGCTGCCGGGCAGCCGTATGTTCCGACCGGAACTCGTTTCCGGTTCCACTTCGATTCATGAGCTTGCCGTGTTCGTCGGTTCGCAGATAGGTATGCGGACACAGATGCGTGAGCGGATTCACATCAAACAGCGAGGTATGATTGTACACCACATCCATAATCACTGTCATCTCGTTCTTGTGAAGCTCTTTAACGACCGATTTCATCTCGTGTACGGCGGCGGTAGTTGTGCCGCTTTTGGTTCCGTCAAAATCGGAGCAGAAGGTGGTTTCGGGACAGAAAAAGTTGGAGGTCATATATCCCCAGTAGTTGGCACTGTAAGGATTCCAGCTGTTGAAAAATCCTTCGGGCGTCTCCTCGCCGTAGGGTGGCTCAATCGGTGCGAACTTTTGCAGCGGTAAAAACTCCACACAGTTCACACCAAGCGAGCGCAGGTGGGGGATTCCTCCGCGTTGATCGGGATCCAAAAACTTTTGATAGCATCCCTTGCCCGTTGACCCGCTCGTTGGGTGGGCGATCAGATCTTTAAGGTGGGTTTCGTAGATTACCAGATCACGAATATCGTCCGGAAAGCGATGGGTGTCGCCCTCCCAGTCAAAATCATCTTCAAAAAGATATGTTTTAGCCGGTTGGCGATAGGTATTGTGTGTTGTAACCAGCTTACTGTAGGGATCGGCGAAAAGCTGACCATTGTAGGGGCTTTTGAGGTCCAGCTCCTCCTGATGCTGAACGCGGTAGCCATACCACTTGCCTGTCAGGTTTTTATGAATGGTGCAGTGCCAGTATCCATCCTCATCGCGCTGCATGGCTTGCCGGTGGCCGTGATCTGCTTCGAAGCGATCAAAAATTTCGCACTCTACGTTCTCCGCTTCCGGGCAGTAGAAGGTAAAGCTGGTTTTCTCACCACGAATGCGGGCGCCCGGCGTAGCGGTAGCCATTGTCTGTTCAGTCATCGTTGTTTACACAATTGGGCTGCCGGGTTCGGCATCCGTTTCAACAAAATGGAGGTTGCCGTTGCTGTCTTCACCCATTAGAATCATGCCATTGCTTTCAATACCCATCATTTTTTTTGGTGCCAGATTTGCAACCACACAGACCGACCGGCCCACAATCTCTTCGGGCTCAAAAAACTCGGCAATGCCGGAGAGAATGGTTCGTGTTTCAAACCCGAGATCAACCGTTACGTTGATCAGCTTTTTGGAACCGGCCACTTTTTCTGCGGCACGGATTGAGCCCGCCCGCAGATCGATGGCGGAAAACGTATCAAAACCTGTTTCTTTCTTTAGCGGGGGATGGTCGGGTGCGGCCGGAGCCATGGCAGCGGCGCGCTCTTTTAGTTTTTGTACCTGTTGCTCCACTTGCTCATCTTCAATTTTGGTAAAGAGGATATCATCTTTCGTTAGTACCTGTCCCGCCGGTACGGTAGCATCGGTGATGTGGTCCCAGCCGGCGGTGTGCGGCACACCCAACTGTTCGCGAAGGAGGTGCATTTTGGCCGGCAGCACCGGTTGAAACAGCAAACTCAGCGCTCCGCAAACCTGTGCACAGACGTAGAGAGTGTTTGCGCACTTCTGCGGAGACTCCTTTCGGGTTTTCCAAGGCTCGGTTTCTGTAAAATATCGGTTTCCGATTCGTGCAAGGGTCATTGTTTCGGCAATTGCTTCCCGGAATCGGTAGCGTGTGTAAGCGGTGTTGATCTTCGCTTTCTGTTCACCGATAGCGGCCAGCGTGGCGGTATCGGAATCAGAAAAATCAGCCGGCTCGGGTACCAGTCCGTCGTAAAATTTGTGGGTGAAGCTGGTGGTTCGGAAAATAAAATTACCCAAAATATCAGCCAGTTCGCTGTTCACCCGCGATTGGAAATCGCTCCAGGAGAAATCAGAATCCTTGGCTTCGGGCAGTGTGGTGCCCAGCACGTAGCGCAGCAGGTCGGGCTCGAAATCTTCCATGTATTCATCCAGCCACACGGCCCACCCTTTGGAGGTAGAGAGTTTGTTGCCTTCCAGATTCAAAAATTCGTTGGCCGGCACATTTTCGGGTAGCACATAGCCGCCGTGTTGCATCAGCATAGCCGGAAACATGATGCAGTGGAACACGATGTTATCTTTACCGATGAAATGAATAAGGCTGGTATCCTCATCCTGCCAGTAGGTTTTCCATGCATCGGGCTCGCCGTTCTCTTTGCTCCACTCTTTGGTGGCAGAGATATAGCCAATGGGCGCATCAAACCAGACGTAAAGTACTTTGCCTTCGGCTTCGGGCAGTGGCACCGGCACGCCCCAGTTCAGGTCGCGGGTAACCGCGCGATCGCCCAATCCCGACTCGATCCAGCTTTTGCACTGGCCGGTTACATTGGGCTTCCAGCTGTCGCGGCTTTCCAGCCACTGTTCAAGATCGTTCTGAAACCGGCCGAGCGGCAGGTACCAGTGCTCGGTCTTTTTCAATACCGGAACATCGCCGGTAATGGCGCTGATCGGATTTTTCAGCTCGGTGGGCGAGAGGGAAGAGCCACATTTTTCGCATTGATCGCCGTACGCTTCAGGGTGTCCGCAAACCGGACAGGTACCTTTTACATATCGATCGGGCAAAAACATCTTCGCCTTCTGGTCGTACAGCTGCTCTTCGGTTTTTTTAACAAAAGCACCCTTCTCATTCAGAGCCTCGAAAAACGCCTGCGAAGTTTTACGGTGCTCCGCGGAGCTTGTGCGGCCATAGTAATCAAAGTCGATGCCGAATGCTTTAAATGCCGCTTTATTCCGCTCATGAAAGCGATCAACCACTTGCTGTGGGGTAATGCCCTCTTTTTCTGCGGCGATGGTGATGGGTACACCGTGCTCGTCCGAGCCGCAAATATGGATGATGTCGGCACCTTTCAGCCGCTGAAACCGGGTAAAAAGATCGGCCGGAAGGTAGGCTCCGGCAAGATGGCCAAGATGAATCGGGCCGTTCGCATAGGGAAGGGCAGAAGTAACTAAAAAGCGTTTGCTCATAAAACTTTTTGCGTGATCGTAAGTGGCGGCAAAAATAGCGCTGTGCCGATTAAATTACCAATCATTACCGCCAAACGAAAAGAATTCGCGCAGGGTGAGCAAGATTTAACCGGCCAGTTTTTGAAACAGTGCGTAGAGCGCAACACCGCAGGCTACCGATACATTGAGAGAGTGCTTCATTCCGAATTGAGGAATTTCGACAGCTACATCAAGATGAGAGAGTATCGGTTCTTCAATCCCGCGCACTTCATTGCCGAGAATGATGCAGACCTGCGCTTTTTCGGGCAGGGAGTACTCGTGCAGCGGAATGCTGCTGTGGGTCTGTTCAAGGCCCGCCAGCATCACACCCTTTTTTTTGAATGTCTGAACCTGCGCTTCCACATGCTCTACAGCCGTCCACGCCACATGTTCTTCAGCTCCGATGGCCGTTTTGGTAATTTCGGGGCGGGGCGGCAGGGGCGTGTAACCCGACAGGTAGAGATGTTGAACGCCAAAGGCATCGCAGCAGCGGAAAGCAGCCCCCACATTGTGCAGGCTGCGAATATTATGAAGCCAGCACGATACGCGGTTCTGTAGCGGCGATGTGCGTTGCAGGTTCTGGTCCAATATGTCGCGTGTAGAGCGCTTTTTCACCGTGTCGGGTTTAAAATTTGGTTGGGAAAACAGGGAATATCGTCCTATTTTCTATGCTGGTATTTTTAGCAAATAAACTACGAAAAGCAGATTCCGTCTGCTTTTCTTTTTTCTCTTAAATCAGCCATGATGTATATATGAAGAAGAATTATTTATCGAAAGAAGGATACGAAAAGCTGGATAAGGAGTTAAGAGATTTAAAGACCCGCGGCCGTAAAGAAATTGCGAACGAAATTGCCGAGGCGCGGGCCAAAGGCGACCTGAGTGAGAATGCCGAATACGATGCTGCCAAAGAAGCACAGGGGCACCTCGAATCACGCATCGCCGAACTCGAAAATACATTGGCTACATCCAGTATTCTCGATGAAAAGAATATCGATCCATCCAAAGCGTATCTTCTGTCTACTGTAACTATTCTGAATAAAAAGAGCGGCAAAGAGATGAAGTACACACTGGTATCGAAAGATGAAGCCGACTTTAAAGCGGGTAAAATTTCTGTCGATTCCCCCATCGGCCAGGGTATTCTGGGTAAAGAGGTGGGCGATGTGGTTTCTGTAGATGTGCCCGCCGGCAAATTGGAGCTTGAAGTCCGTAAAATTGAACGTTAAAAACAACGACTTATGAAAATTGGAGTTATTGGTACAGGCTACGTAGGCCTGGTGTCCGGAACCTGTTTTGCCGATAGCGGCAACGATGTCATCTGCGTAGATATCGACAAAAACAAAGTAGACCAGATGCGCAGGGGAGAGGTGCCTATTTATGAGCCCGGCCTGAACCGCGTGTTCGACCGCGCCATCCGCGAGAAGCGCCTGCAATTCACGACCAACCTGGAGGAAGCGTTTGTCGCTTCCGAACTTATTTTTCTCTGCCTGCCAACCCCTCCGGGTGCCGACGGACAAGCTGATCTGAGTTTTGTGATCAACGTGGCCAAAGAGCTGGGCGAACTGCTGAATCGCCACCCCGGTTACAAAGTAATTGTAAACAAAAGCACAGTTCCGGTAGGCACGGCCGATCGCGTTCGAGAGACGATTTCGGCCATCACCGATGCAGAATTTGACGTGGTGTCTAACCCGGAATTTCTGCGCGAGGGTGCCGCTGTGGAAGATTTCATGAAACCCGAACGGGTGGTTGTGGGCACATCCAGCGAAAAAGCTGCCGAAAAGATGCGTACACTCTATGAGCCGTTTGTGCGCAGCGGAAATCCGATTATTGTGATGGACGAGCGCAGCTCCGAAATGACCAAGTATGCTGCCAACGCAATGTTGGCTACCAAAATCACCTTCATGAACGAGATTGCCAATATCTGTGAAAAGGTAGGTGCTAATGTCGATAACGTACGCCGCGGAATCGGCACCGACTCCCGCATCGGCAAGCGATTTCTGTTTGCCGGTATCGGCTATGGCGGCAGCTGCTTTCCGAAAGATGTTCAGGCTATCCACTACACGGCTGCTCAGAATGGGTATGATTTCCGTATTCTCGATTCTGTGATGAAGGTGAATGAATTTCAGAAGCTCTCCATTGTTCAAAAGATGCGCGATTTCTACCCCGACGGACTCGAGGGCAAAACCATCGGTATTTGGGGGCTCAGCTTTAAACCCGAAACCGACGATGTTCGCGAGGCGCCGGCGCTCTACATTACAGAAGAGCTGGCCAAAGAAGGTGCAACAATGAAAGCGTACGATCCGGAAGCGATGGATACATTCAAAGCCTCCTCATCCGAAGCAACGCTGAAACAGATCGAGTTTATGAGCGACCGCGACAGCGTGCTGGATGGTGTGGATGCTCTGGTTATCTGCACCGAGTGGAACGAATTCCGGCGGCCGGACCTTACCTCATTTAAAGAGCGGATGAAAACTCCGGTCTTGTTTGACGGCCGCAATCTGTACGACCTGCAGCGCGCCAAAGAGGCCGGCATTACCTACATTAGCGTAGGGCGGCCACGCGTCATTCAATAAAGAAAATCGAAAACGGGAGCCGGCGTTTATGAAAAAAAAACGTGTACTCATTACCGGGGGATCCGGGTTTTTAGGCTCCCATTTGTGCGACCGGTTTATACAGGAGGGGTATCATGTTATTTGCATGGATAACCTCCTCACCGGCTCGGCCGAGAATGTGTCGCATCTGTTCGAAAGCGAACATTTCGAATTCCATAAGCACGACGTAACCAACTACGTGTATGCCAAGGGGGATTTGGATATGGTGCTGCATTTTGCTTCTCCGGCATCCCCGATCGACTATCTGGAGATGCCCATTCAGACGCTGAAAGTAGGCTCTCTCGGTACTCATAAAGTGCTTGGGCTGGCCAAAGAAAAAAAAGCCCGGTTTGTGCTCGCCTCCACCAGCGAGGTGTACGGCGATCCGCTCACGCATCCTCAAAACGAAGAGTACTGGGGCAACGTGAATCCCATTGGAGTGCGCGGGGTGTATGACGAAGCCAAACGGTTTGCCGAAGCGATGACCATGGCATACCATCGCTATCACGATGTAGATACGCGCATTGCACGTATTTTTAATACCTATGGATCGCGGATGCGCCTTCGCGATGGCCGTGCACTGCCAACATTTATGCGGCAGGCGCTCAAAGATCGTCCGATAACAGTGTATGGAGATGGCTCCCAAACGCGATCCTTCACCTATGTGGATGATTTGGTGGAAGGGATTTTTCGCCTGTCTCAAAGCGACGAAGTGGAGCCGGTAAACATCGGCAATCCGGAAGAGGTGACGATTCTGGAATTTGCCCGGGAAATTATCGAGATCACCGGAAGCAACAGCGACATTGTGTTTAAAGAGCTGCCGGAAGATGACCCGCAGGTTCGTCAGCCCGATATCACCAAGGCAAAGGCAGTGCTGGGATGGGAACCCCGTACGTCCCGTCGGGAGGGGCTGCTCAAAACACTGCCCTATTTTCAACGGAAAGTGGAGGAGATGAATGGCGACGAAGCGGCTGATTGACCTCTATCCCTACCGAATGACTGGTAAACGCCCCGAGTTTTTGATTTTTCAGCGGGCCAAAGGGAAAATATATGCCGGCCAGTGGCGCATGGTAGGCGGGAAAGTACAGCCCGGCGAAACCTCCTGGCAGGCCGCCCTTCGTGAGCTAAAGGAGGAGACCGGGCTCACACCCGAAACGCTATGGACGATTCCCCGCATCAATCAGTTTTATGAGCACAGTACAGATACGATTCACGCTATTCCTGCGTTTGCAGCAGAAATTGATGCAGCGGCCGGCATCCGCCTCGATGACGAGCACACTGAATACCGATGGATTGAAGCGGCCGACGCAGAGCGGTATATTGCCTGGCCGGAACAAGTGTCATTGATTCGGCTTACACATCACATCCTTTCATCTAACAAAATACTGAGCCAGTGGTACGTACCCTTTTAGTTTTTCTATTTGCAATGGTTCTTTCAGCCGGCTTGCTGATGTCGCCCCAACAGGTGCAAGCCCAATCTCAGAGCTATGAGATTCTGCCTTCGCCCGATCTTTGGTACAACGATGTGGATGGCATTTTACTTGGCCTTCGGCTAAAAGGGCAGGTTCCCGGTTCGTTTGATGACGGCCCGCACCGCCTGGATGCTTCGGCATGGGTTGGGCTCTGGTTCCCGCGGGTGCCTGTTTCGTACAGGCTCAGCTACACCGAACCGATTCCCGCATGGAGCGATTTTGGCAGCGAAGCCAATGTGCAGGCATTTTCATCCATCCGCACCGGGTTTCATCAACACGGGCTTCGCTTTAATAAACGCTGGCAGCAGGGCTTTGATGAGCGTAAATTTTGGGAAGTCTCTCTGCGTGCCGAATATCGCAACCGGTTCGACCTGGAGTATACCCATTTTCCTCAGCTCTGGAGCCTGGACGATCACTTCTTCACACAGGCACTGCTTTCCCATCAAGGCGAAACCCCTCTTGGATCGTTTGCCATAGGTGGCAGCGTGCAGGGGCAGTGGGTAAACAGCTCCTTCGTGCAGGCCACACTGGAAGCTACAAAAGAGATTCCGTTTGCCCGCTTCTGGGGTTTACGCCTGCGTACCTACGGGGGAGTGGCGTCTGGAGATACAGCACCCGAATATCTGTTTTCGCGAAGTACAGCACCGGCAGCCGATTGGCTTGGCAGTGCCGTTTCTCGGGCAAAAGGCACCATTCCTCAACCGTGGATTCGCTCCGGCAATTTTCAGGTAGCGGGCGGCCCCAACCTTCGCGGCTACACCAAGCAAGATGTCCAAAGCTTTCGTGATGACGAAAACGGGCCGTTTCTTCAAAATTCAATCGGCGCATTCAACGCAGAGTTCGACTTTGCGAGTCCGTTTAATGTGCTTCTGGATAATGCCGGTATGGTGTCCGATTTTCTGTCGGTTCGGTCGTATCTCTTTTTTGATGCGGGCACGTCGCTGGGCCTCACTTCCAACGAAATTGACAATGTATTTGCAAACTCCGGTGCGGGCCTTGCTCTGTCGCTGAACATTCCCGGCCCGGATGGCCGCCCCCGCGGTTTTGTTTTCCGGTACGATGTTCCGTTCTGGCTCTCGGATCCCGCCGATGGCGATGAGTTTCAATACCGCAGTATTTTTGCCTTTGGTGCCGTTGTATCGTTTTAACACCCACTGTTATGAGTAGCCGATCGCTTTTTCTTTTTCTCGCTGCCGCCTGGTTACTCATCGGCTGCTCAACCACGCGGTGGACCATCACCGACGAGGCTGCAGTCAACCCCCAATCAGACCCGGTTATTCTCAGCGAAAAGGTGATTCTTACGCTGGAGCAGAGTCCCGTTCCCGAGCGTCCGACGCTTCGGTTTCGGGCGTTTTCCATCACCGATCAGGAGTTTGAAGAGCGGGTATTGGTAGAGCGCACCGTACAGAACTATCGTCCGCGATGGGGGTTTGCCACTTTGGCACTCACCGGTGCAGCGTTTGCACTGCTTACGGCCAACACCAGCGTCATCATCGCATCCACATCAGCTGCGCAGAGCCTGGCGTTTAACATTTCGGGCATTTTGGTTGGCAGCACAGCTGCCTTTAACCTGAAGGAGAGCGGGGATCCCATTTTTACCGGTGAGGAACGGTATCTGCGCCGCACCGGATTTCGTGTGGTCAGCGATACCACACGCTACGACTCACCCGCCGAGACAGCGTTTGCAACAGTTCAGGTTAAGCTTGGAGAGGAGTATATCTTCAGCTCCGGCGATGTGGAGCTGATAGATGGCACGATAGAGCTGAATCTGGCACCGCTGGCCGATCAGATTCCGGCATCGGTTTCGGCCAGCCACTCGCTGCTTGTAGAGGCTGAAATAGAGGGATCGGTAACCCGCGAAGAGATTGAAATAGGGTCCTTTCTAAGCCGCTTTTTTGTGGTACGGGACGATCTTGTACAAGCCCGGGGTTCAGCCGAGCAGACACGGATGAACGTTGTGTCGGATTTGGCAGAGGGAAGCACGTTGCCTCTTGTGGAAGAAGAGGATGAGTGGGTACGTGTAGAACTGAATGGGGAGCAGGTATTTCTGCCCATAGACACCGGCCACATTGTCTGGCGTTCGCCCAGTGGTGAAACATCGGGGATGATTGTGCAACTGGCCGACCTGCCGTTTGGCGAAATTGATGTGGAAAGAGATGTGCCGCTGGCCAAACCTCACAACAACGCCGACCGGGCGTGGGTTCTCTCTAATCGGGAGAATAATCAACTGGGCAGCCGCGCTTTTACCGACCGTACCGAGCGCCTCTTTTTTCACTATATGCAAGGGGCATTTCAGCTGCGCGATGAGCAGATGGGGCACATTCATGCATCAGAAGCGATGCCATCCTTTGATCCCGATCGGGAATGTGGACCCGGTGGAGGGTCGCTCTACCTCTATGTGACCGGATTTGCGCGCGCTTCGGGTGAAGCGAACGACGTTTTGATGACCTACGAAAACGGGGAGGGAGAAACCAGCGAATGGTCGCTCAGGCGATATCTCTCTGCTTTCCCGGAGTGCGGTTTCGACCGAATTTTTCTGTTTGTTGATATCGATTACATCGAAGGCGATCCATTCCTGCAAAATGGCCGTAGCGCGGTATTGCGCGATTTGGCTAACACCCTCACCCGGCTACAGCCAAACATGGCGATTGTATTCGGCAATCAGGCCGGCCAGCGTTCATCGATGTTTACGGGAGCGGCAACCAACGACAAACGCCATCCGGTGTTCATGTATTACTGGGCCGATGCCCTTCAGCAGCGAAAAACCCGTATTGAGGATCTGGTTCAACACTTACGGGATAACGTAGACTATACCTCCCGTCGACTTCACGATCGCCCTCAGGAAGTGCAGGCATTTGGGGAGCTCACGCTCGATATGGCCGGACGATGAGCGGCTGGGCCTTCATCATGGCGAGTGCGGCGTGTTCCGTAACCATCGGCCATTTCCTGAAGCTGGCAGAACAGAAAAAACTGCGCACGGAACATGTACTGCTGATCAATTACGCCGTGGCTGCTGTAGCTGCATTTGCTCTCTCCGCGCAGCCTTTACAACAGCTTCAGTGGGTGGCCGGCCGGCCGCTGGTAATTCTCTTCGCGGCACTGATCGGCGTAATCTTTATCGCCAATTTCTATGTGTACAGCAAATCGGTGCACCTGAACGGGCTGGGAGTCAGTGTGGCCGCGATGCGTATTTCGCTGATTGTGCCCATCATTGTATCGGTGTTCTGGTACCTCGACAGCGCCTCTGCCTCTCAGTGGACAGGCGTTTTGCTGGTATTTGTTGCACTGTTTCTGCTGCTTCCCGAAAAGCGAAGCATGCTGCGTGAACCCACAAATGTGGCGTGGCTCCTGGTTCTGTTGGTGATTGGGACCGGCCTTGGAGACGCCTCGCTGAAGGTGTTTGAAGAAGATCTGTCGGCGAGGGTGAGCAGCCAGTTTTTTATGGGGATGGTATTCACTTTCTCACTGCTTACAGGGGTGCTCATCTCCCTGTTCAGAGAACGACATCGATTCGCAGCCGCCGAAAGTTGGATAGGTATTGCTGTGGGAATTCCCAACCTCTTCTCCGCTCTGTTTCTAATCGCTGCCCTCGAGCAGATGAGCGGTGCCATTGTGTACAGCGCTGTGAACATGCTTACCGTGATCGGTGCGGCACTGCTTGGTTTCTTCTACTGGAAAGATTCCCTTACCCGCTTGCAATGGGCCGGTATTGCCGTGACGGTGATCTGTATTCTGCTGCTGGTTGAATAGAAGCTGCCGGCCATCTCTTTCATCACAGATCGCGACGATGTGCGTCATCATGAGACATTCCGATATCGTACTTGAACCGTATCACCATGCCGCCGTAGATTGAAACAGAATAGATAAATCTGAACACTCAAAAACGATCATCATGGAAACCCCGGTACTACAGAAGATTCAACAAAAAGCATCCGGTATTGATCGGATGGTCGTCTTTCCGGAAGCGGCTATCGATACGCGCGTTCTTCGTGCGGCAAACCATTTGATGAACGAGGGGATGGTGACTCCGTTGTTGCTCAGCCGGGGCGATGATATACGCACGTTGGCTGAAGAAAGCGGTTTGCGAATGAATCCCGAGATTCCGCTGCTTGATTTGGATAAAGGAGAATTTGATGATGAGATAGAGACCTTCTTATGGGATAAGATGAGCCATAAAAATCCCGATGCATCACTCATTGAAGCGATGCGGGCCGATCCCCTTGTTGTGGCGGGGTGGCTGGTGGCCACCAATCGTGCCGATGGGGCAGTGGCGGGATCGGTTGGGGCAACCGCCTCTGTCATTCGTGCCGCGATACGAACAGTGGGCGTAGATCCTGCTGCATCTCTCGTTTCGAGTATGTTTTTGATGAGCCTCGCAACCGGCCAAACGGTTACCTATGCCGATTGCGGAGTGGTGCCGTACCCCGATGCCGGCCAGCTGGCATCCATTGCCATTACATCGGGCCACACCCATCGAACGCTCACCGGCGAAGAGCCGCGCATTGCCATGCTCTCGTTCTCTACCAGGGGAAGCGCAGAGCACGAACGCACTGCGCTGGTACGAGAGGCGACCGCGGAAGCCCAAAAACGGGAGCCGGACTGGGCCATTGACGGAGAGTTGCAATTTGACGCAGCGTTTGTTGCCGACGTGGCCTCCCGAAAGGCACCCGACTCGCCACTTGCCGGCAACGCGAACGTCTTTATCTTTCCCAATCTGGATGCGGGAAATATCGCTTATAAAATCACCGAACGGATCGGTGGCGCTACTGCGGTTGGTCCCATATTGCAAGGCCTTGCCCGCCCCTACATGGATCTCTCACGCGGCTGCTCGCCCG
>JBLRWS010000024.1:0-22362 GCA_047921075.1 Balneolaceae bacterium
ACCATGATCATTTTAGGAATAGAATCATCCTGCGACGAAACCTCGGCGGCGGTGCTGGCTGATGGCACCGTTCGCTCGAACGTCATCGCTTCGCAGGCGGTGCACGAACGGTTTGGCGGCGTGGTACCCGAGCTCGCCTCGCGCGCACACAACCAAACCATCTGGGCTACTGTAAAGCAGGCGCTGGATGATGCCGGTTGCCGCATGCAGGATGTAGACGCCATCGCGGTAGCCGTTGGCCCGGGGCTGATGGGATCGCTGTTGGTGGGGCTCGGTTTTGCGAAAGGGCTGGCCCTCTCGTGGAACAAGCCGCTGATTGGCGTGAACCATATTGATGCCCATATGTATGCCAATTTTATTGAACATGAAGAGGTCTATCCGTTTGTGGCGCTGATCGTTTCAGGCGGACATACACGGCTGGTGCACGTGCGGGAGGCGTTTCACCACGACGTACTGGGAACCACTCGCGACGATGCCGCCGGAGAAGCGTTCGACAAGATCGGCAAAATGCTGGATCTTCCGTACCCGGCCGGCCCTCACATCGACCGGCTTTCGAAGCAAGGCAATCCGCAGTTTCAGCAATTTCCACGTGCCATGCTCAGCGAAGGTCTTGATTTCAGTTTTTCCGGACTTAAAACCAGCGTGCTCTATTATCTGCAAAAACAGGACGCTGAGCACATTGATGAGCATAAAGCAGATATCGCTGCCAGTGTATCGGCGGCTATCACGGATGTCCTTACCGTAAAACTCCGGCGTGCGCTGCGCAAAACCGGCGTGGGCCATGCCATGCTTGCCGGCGGTGTTTCGGCCAACAGCATGCTGCGCCAAAACGTACAAGCGATGGCCACGGGCGAGAAGGTGGAACTGATGATTCCGTCACCGGAATACTGTACCGATAATGGAGCGATGATTGCCAAGGCCGGAGAGTTAAAGTTCCGCGCAGGCCAGATCGATACGCTTGGGCTGAAACCGTTTGCCCGTCTGCCGGTAGCCTGATATGACGCTGATTGGTGTAGATGAACGGTTTGATTTTCGCAACCGGTTCTACTAATGGAATGGAAAAAGAGAACCAAAAAAATCACCCATTAAAAAAAGCAGGCCTCTATCTGTTGATGGGGATTGCCGGCTATCTGTTTACTGTAGGCATGCTTACCATTTTACAAAATCAACTGCTTTTCCATCCGTCCAAACAGCTTGTAGCTACCCCGGATGACCTGAACCTATCGTGGTCGGAGCACGCCATTGAAACGGCCGACGGCGAAACCCTGCACGCCTGGTATCTGCATCAGCCCGATGCGGAGTTTACCGTTGTATTCACTCACGGCAACGCGGGGAATATCAGTGGCCGCCTGGATATTTCCCGGACCATTATGCAGGCCGGAGCCTCCGTTTTTTTGTACGATTATCGCGGGTATGGCCTCAGCAGCGGGTCGCCATCGGAAAACGGTCTTTACCGCGATGCCGATGCCGTGGTCGATTATCTGCGTACGGAGCTCGGCGTAAAACCTGAACAAACCGTCTATTTCGGCCGCTCACTCGGCGGTGTATTTGCCGCGTACAAAGCTGCGGATTACGGCGGTGCCGGATTGGTGCTCGACTCCTCTTTCATCAGCCTTGAGGAGATTGCCGCCGACCTCTTTCCGTTTATACCGTCATTTTTACTGCGGGGAGACTATGCCACCGCTTCCTTTGTGGAAGAGGCGGGCGAAATGCCGTTATTGATCCTTCACAGCCGCGATGATGAGTTGATCGGTTACCGCCACGGCCAAACGCTGTATGAGCGCGCTTCGGGACCCAAAAACATGGTGACCCTCTCGGGCGGGCACAACGAAAATTATTGGATGTCGATCGAACGGTTTGCATCCGCATGGGAGGAGTTTCTGTCATCTCTCCAAAACGATTCCCCATCATGAACAAAAGCGCAACGCATTTGCAGCCGATTGATGTTTGTCGCTCAAATTAGCCGCCCTCCTTTTTGGTGCTGATGTGTATATTGCCGTACAAAATGATTTGGGCAATTTTTAGTACGACTCTTTTATGTATCTGATTTTTGACACAGAGACCACCGGGCTGCCGCAAAATTATTCCGCCCCGCTTACCGATTTTGATAACTGGCCTCGATGCGTGCAGCTGGCCTGGCAGGTACACGACGCCACGGGCAAGCAGATCTCTTCAGGCGATTATATTGTGAAACCGGATGGGTTTACAATCCCATTCAATTCAGAAAAAGTGCACGGTATCTCTACCGAGATGGCCCGGGAAAAGGGGATTCCACTGGCTGATGTGATGGATGCGTTTGCCCGCGATGTTGAGAACGCGACGTTCATCATCGGGCACAATTTGGAGTTCGATCTCAACATCATGGGGTCGGAATATTTACGGATGAAACGTGCCAATCCGCTCGAGGCTAAGGTGCACATCGATACCAAGGATGAGTCCACCGAATTCTGCGCCATTCCCGGCGGCCGCGGCCGGTACAAGTGGCCAACCCTGGCCGAGCTTCATCACAAGCTGTTTGATGTGGGCTTTGAAGAAGCGCACAACGCCGCCGCTGATGTGGATGCCACCGCGCGGGCGTTTCTCGAACTGGTTCGCCTTGGGGTAATAAAACCGCAATTGCCGCAGGACGTTGCCGCAGGGCAACCGGCCGGCGCCATGATCGACAGCAGCCACTACATGCCCAAGGTAGAAGAGCTGAAACGGAAAGGGGTGGCCGACGACGACACCTCGGATAAAGCGGTAATCGATCTGCCCAAAGAAAAAGCGGGCACCATCACCTCCGGGTTTGTTCACCTGCATTGCCACTCTAAATATTCCGTTTTGCAGGCCGCGGCCGGAATCGACGAGATGATTGCCAAAGCCAAAGAAGACGGCATGAAAGCCGTGGCACTTACCGACCTCGGAAATATGTTTGGCACGTTCAGCTTTGTGGATAAAGCGATGGCCGCAGGGCTGAAGCCGATTATCGGGTGCGAATGCTATTTTGTGGAAGATCGCCATCAGAAAAAGTTTACCCGCGATCATAAAGACAAGCGCTATCAACAGCTGTTTCTCGCGAAAAATCGAAAAGGGTATCAAAACCTGGCCGAGCTCTGTTCGCTGGGATACATTGAGGGGTATTACTACAAATTTCCGCGAATTGACCGCGAGCTGGTGCAGCGATACCGCGAGGGGCTCATCGCAACCACCGGCAGCCTGCAGGGCGAAATTCCCGACCTGATTCTGAACCGCGGCGAAGAGGTTGCAGAAGAGGCGCTGCGCTGGTGGCACGATCTGTTTGGCGACGATCTGTACATTGAACTAAACCGCCACGGGCTGGAAGAGCAGGAGCGGGTAAACAGTGTGCTGCTCCGGTTTGCAGAGAAATACGGTATCAAAGTCATTGCCACCAACAACAGTTTTTATCTCGATAAAGAGGACGCCAAGGCGCACGATGCCCTGCTCTGTATCGATAACGGCGAGCTGATGGAAACTCCGGTAGGCCGGGGGCGAGGCTACCGTTTCGGTTTTCCGAATGATGAGTTTTATTTCAAAACGCAAGAAGAGATGAAGGCGCTCTTTGCCGATGTGCCGGATGCGATCGCCACCACCGAAGAGCTGGCCGACAAGGTTGAACGGATTGAGCTGAAGCGCGATGTGATCCTGCCAAACTTTGCGCTGCCCGATGGGTTCAATTCCGAAGATGAGTACCTGCGTCATCTTACGATTGAGGGTGCAAAAAAACACTACGGTGAACTTTCTGAGGACGTGACGGCGCGCATCGATCACGAGCTTCAGATCATCAAAAAGATGGGCTTTGCCGGCTATTTTTTGATTGTTCAGGACTTTATCAAGGCTGCCAGGGATCTGGATGTGTTTGTTGGCCCCGGCCGGGGATCGGCCGCCGGTTCTGTGGTGGCTTTCTGCACCGGTATTACCAATATAGACCCGTTACGGTACGATCTGCTGTTTGAGCGGTTTCTAAACCCCGAGCGTGTGTCGATGCCCGATATCGATATTGACTTCGACGATGAGGGAAGGCAGCGTGTAATCGATTATGTCGTCGAAAAATATGGACGCGATCAGGTAGCGCACATTATCACGTTTGGCACGATGGCGGCCCGCTCTTCGGTGCGAGACGTAGCCCGGGTGTTGAACCTGCCACTGCCCGACGCCGATCGCCTGGCCAAGCTCATTCCCGATACGATTGGGATTTCGCTCGAAGATGCCATCAAGGAAGTTAAAGAGCTGCGGACGATACGCGATCGCGAAGATAGCCTCGAAGGGCAAACGCTGCGCATGGCCGAAACGCTCGAAGGGTCGGTTCGCAACACCGGAACCCATGCGGCCGGGATTATTATTGCGCCGGATAAGCTAACCAACTACATCCCCATCAGCACAGCCAAGGATACCGACCTGTTCGTTACGCAGTTCGACGGGAAGGTGATTGAAGATGCCGGTATGCTGAAAATGGATTTCTTGGGGCTGAAAACGCTCTCTATCCTGAAGTCGGCCATGCGTTTGGTTAAGGAAAATTTCGGCAAAGAGTATCATCTTGATGACATTCCGCTGGATGATGAAAAAACCTTCGAATTCTATCAAAAAGGCCTTACCGTCGGTACGTTTCAGTTCGAGTCGGATGGCATGCGCAAGTATTTAAAGCAGTTGAAGCCGACCTCCATCAACGATCTGATTGCGATGAACGCGCTCTACCGCCCCGGGCCGATGCAGTTCATTCCCGATTACATCAACCGAAAGCTCGGACAGGAAGAGGTAGCGTACCCCCACGACGATTTACTGGACACACTGGAGCCGACATACGGTATTATGATCTACCAGGAGCAGATCATGGTGGTGGCGCAGATAATGGGCGGCTATAGTTTGGGTGAAGCGGATATGCTGCGGCGGATTATGGGTAAGAAAAAGCCGGAGCTGCTGCCGCCCGAAGAGGAAAAGTTTATGCGCCAGGCCCTCGAAAAGGGGTACGATAAAAAGACCGCTAAGGATGTGTTCGACAAGATGGCGATGTTTGCCGGCTACGGCTTCAACAAATCGCACTCTGCGGCGTATTCGGTGGTGGCCTATCAAACCATGTACTTTAAAGCCAATTACACAGCCGAGTATATGGCCGCGGTGCTGAGCCATAACATGAGCGACATCAAAAAAGTGTCGGCATTTATAGAGGAGTGCCAGCGCCTGGGTATTGAGGTGGATCCACCCAATGTAAATACCGCTGAGGGACGGTTTGTCTCACGAAAAGGCCGGGTACAGTATGGGCTTGCCGCTATTAAAGGGGTGGGCGGCAATGCGATTGACGAACTGGTGCGCGAACGGCAGGCCAACGGCCCGTTCTCCAGCGTTTTCGACTTTTCGAGCCGGATTGATACCCGGGTTTGCAATCGCCGTACGCTGGAGAGCCTGATTCAGGCCGGCGCGTTTGATGTGCTGCACGAGAACCGCGCACAACTGCTGGCCAGCATTGATGATATGTTAAGTTATGCTTCGCGCAAACAAGAGGAAGCACGCCTTAATCAGGGCAGCTTGTTTGGTGGCGATGCGGGCAGTGCGGCATCCATTGGCGAACCCAAACTGCGCGATGTGCCGCGCTGGAGTAACATTCAGCGGCTGAATAAAGAGCGCGAACTCATCGGGTTTTATCTGAGCGGGCATCCGCTGGACAAATTCAGGGAGGATGCACGCCTGTTTGCATCGCACACCCTTCATAACGAAGATCTGATGCAGCTGCAGGAGCGGGAAAAGGTTCGGGTTATCGGCATTATCACCGAAGCGAAAAAAGTAACCGACAAAAAAGGCCGGCCGATGGCCTTTCTGCAGATAGAAGATCTGCAGGGAGCGCTCGAAGTGCTCGTTTTTAGTGAGGTTTACGACCGCCATCAGGGGCTGCTGGAACCCGATACCATTGTAATGCTGGATGGAAATCTGGACAAGCGCGGCGGCCAGCCGAAAGTGATAGCCGGTTCGTTTGAGCGGGTCGAGAACCTGAGGGAGAAGTTTCAGTCATCGCTGCAGCTTTCGGTAAAACTGCAAACCGATGCGCTGACACAAAACGACTTGACCGAATTTGCAACGCTGCTAAGCATTCATAAAGGTGAAACACCGGTTACGCTTCGTATCCATAGCAACCACGCCAAACGAGAGCTGAAAATGAATGTTCGAAAGTACGTAGTAGAGCCTAATAATGAACTTCTGAAGGGGTTGCGAACGTTATTTGGTAACGATTCTGTAACACTGCACAGAACAAATGGGAGCACACGGCCTTAGAAGGCAGATATTATAGAATCAGATCAATTTGATAGATGTTGCCTATATGGAAAAAAAGCCAAAAAGAACGATCTTTAGAGTAAACACAAATAAAAAAACAAAAGACCATGAGTAACACACTTGAATTTACAGACTCGAACTTCGCTGACGAAGTAGAAAGCTCCGAAAACCCCGTATTGGTCGATTTTTGGGCAGAATGGTGCGGTCCGTGCCGAATGGTAGGGCCTGTTGTTGATGAAGTTGCTTCAGAATACGACGGCAAAGTAAAAGTGGGAAAAGTGAATGTAGACAGCAATCCGCAAATTTCCGTGAAATACGGTATTCGCAGTATCCCCGCACTACTGATCTTTAAAGACGGTAAAGTGGTTGATCAAATCATCGGTGCCGTTCCCAAGGCTCAGATTAAGAAGCAACTCGACGCGCAAATTTAAACATACGTTTCACGTACTGTTACCAAAAGCAAGTCGTGTATCGGCTTGCTTTTTTTCTATGACTTGGCTTTGCAGGTTATTGGCTGTCACAAGCTTTTACAACCTCTTACGGTTGTAGTAGAAACGAAGCGTGTATATTCAACGTTACAAAAATGCATTTGCAAAATTTTCAGTTTTCGTTGTGAAAAAAACAATTACAGTCATCATCGTTGTATTCATATTCGGGTTGCTCGCCTATCCGAAAGTAAAACCGCTGTTTAGCAATACCGGAGATGAGGCGGCCGGAGGTCCCGGATCCGGCTCTCTGATGCAAGTGGAGGCCGTTACGGTTCAGCCAGAGTCTATACAGGACCGTATTTTTGCCACCGGAACGATTCGTGCCGATGAAGCTGTCGACCTTAGTGCCGAAGCATCGGGAATTGTGACCGGTATTTATTTCCGTGAGGGATCGGACGTAGATCGCGGAGAGCTGCTGCTTAAAATTAACGACAGCGAATTACAGGCCGAGAAAAACCGAACAGAATTCCGTCTGGCGCTTGCCGTACAGCGCGAAGAGCGACAAAAACGGTTATTAGAGAGGGGCGGCATCAGCCAGGACGATTACGACGCTATTTTGAATGAAGTAAATGTACTTCGTTCCGAGCTGGAGTTGATTCAGGCACGCATTGAACAGACCGAAATACGGGCACCTTTTTCAGGTAAAATAGGCCTAAAATTTGTGAGTGAAGGAAGTTATATCAGCCCCAATTCGCGAATTGCTACCCTTCAGAAAATAGATCCTGTTAAGATCGATTTTTCTGTGCCGGAACGCTACATCGCCAGAGTGAACAATGGCGATGAGCTGGAATACACTGTTCAGGGCTTTGACAGATCCTTCTATGGTGAGGTGTACGCTATTGAGCCGTTGATTGAGCAACAGACGCGAACGCTACAGCTTCGGGCAATCAGCGATAACCCCGAAGGCCAGCTCTTTCCCGGGGCGTTTGCCAATATCACTCTAATTCTCGACACCATCGAGGATGCCCTCATGATTCCCACCATGTCGGTTATTCCCGAATTAAATTCGCAAAAAGTTTTTGTTGTACGGGACGGCGTTGTAGATGAAGTTCGTATACGGACCGGTATTCGTACAAGCAACAAGGTGCAGGTCATAGACGGGATTGCTCCGGGTGATGTGGTGTTGACAACCGGATTGCTGCAGGTGCGGCCTGGAATGGAAGTAAATATTGTAGAAAACAGACCAACACCGGACGTATGAGCAGAATCTCCTCTTTAAGTATTCGCCGTCCCGTACTGGCTTCGGTCATGTCAATCGTGATTGTACTGTTTGGTGTGATCTCCTTTTTCTACCTCGGTATTCGTGAATACCCGTCGGTGGATCCTCCAATCGTCACCGTATCCACAAGCTACGTAGGAGCCAGTGCCGATGTGATTGAATCACAAATCACGGAGCCGCTGGAGGAGTCTGTAAACGGCGTGGCCGGTATCCGAACATTGACGTCTGTAAGCCGCGAAGGGCAGAGTACCATCACCGTAGAGTTTGAACTGGAAATGGACCTGGAGGCTGCGGCTAATGATGTTCGGGATCGTGTATCG
This sequence comes from Balneolaceae bacterium, assembly GCA_047921075.1. Classification (GTDB taxonomy): domain Bacteria; phylum Bacteroidota; class Rhodothermia; order Balneolales; family Balneolaceae; genus JBLRWS01. The sequence goes on from JBLRWS010000024.1 coordinate 8,289, forward strand.
CGGGCACAGCGCAATCTGCCGCCCGATGCGGATCCGCCCACCGTGACCAAGGCCGATGCCGATTCATCTCCTATCGTCTTTTTGAACATTCGCAGCGATCGTCGTGATTTGATGGATCTGACGGCAGTAGCCGATAACCTGTTTAAAGAACAGTTGCAAACAATTCCCGGTGTTAGTGAAATCCGAATTTGGGGATCAAAAGAGTACTCCATGCGTCTATGGATGGATCCCATGCAGTTAGCTGCGTATCGGCTTACACCGCTCGATGTACGGCAGGCACTGCTTCGCGAAAATGTGGAGCTTCCCTCAGGGCGAATTGAGGGATTTTCTACCGAGCTCTCTGTCCGTACAATGGGCAGGCTTACCACCCCGGAAGAGTTTAACAATATGATTGTCAGCGAGTCGAACGGCAATCAAATACGATTTCGCGATATCGGGTACGCCGAGATCGCCCCCCGCAATGAGCGCACGGTGCTTAAGCGTAACGGCGTGCCGATGGTAGGTGTGGTAGCTATACCGCAGCCGGGTGCCAATCAGCTGGCCATTGCCGATGAGTTTTTCAGCCGTGTAGAGCGCATTGAACGGGATCTGCCGGAAGATATTGGCCTGGCGATCGGGTTTGATACCTCACAATATATTCAAGACTCCATCAACGAAGTGCAGCAGACGGTGTTTATCGCCCTGGGACTGGTTGTGCTGGTCATCTTTCTGTTTCTTAGAAACCTTCGTACCACCATCATACCGGTAATTGTGATACCGATTGCGCTGATCGGATCGTTTTTTGTGATGTATGTGGCCGGATTCTCCATCAACGTGCTTACCATGCTGGCCGTGGTGCTGGCTATCGGGCTGGTGGTAGATGATGCCATTGTGGTACTCGAAAATATTTATTCGAAAATTGAAAGCGGCCTTCCGCTGCTCGAAGCGGGTATATTGGGGTCCAAGGAGATCTTTTTTGCAGTTGTAGCTACATCACTGGCTCTGGTGTCGGTCTTTCTGCCCATTATGTTTCTGGGTGGCCAAACGGGACGCCTGTTCCGGGAGTTTGGTGTGGTTATTGCCGGCGCGGTTATTATCTCCTCATTCGTGGCGTTGACACTAACGCCTATGCTGGCGACAAAAATTTTAAGCAAAGACTCGAAGAAGAGCCGGTTCTATGAGATGACGGAGCCGTTTTTCGAGAAGTTGAACGAACTCTACAGATCGTCGCTCGAATCGTTTATGAAGGTTCGGTGGATGGCATTTGTGACCATCGGTATTGTAGCTGGGTTGATTGTGCTTCTCTTCTCTATTTTGCCGGAAGAGCTCGCTCCACAGGAAGATCGCGGCCAAATCCGGATTTTTTCCACCGCACCCGAAGGCGCCTCCTTCGAATACATGGATAATTATGTTGATCGGCTCATTCAAGCAATTGACGAAAATGTACCTGAAGTAGAGGCGCTGAATACCGTAACCTCGCCCGGTTTTGGGGCAGCGGGCTCCATCAACTCGGCATTTGCCTTTCTGAATATCGGTGATGTGGGCAGCCGCGAACGCAGCCAAAATGAGATTGCCAATCAGCTAACGCAAATTGTAAGCAATTTAACCGGTGCTCAAACCTTCGTTTCTCAACCGCAATCGATCGGGAATCGCCGGGGTGGACTCCCGGTACAGTATGTACTGCAAGGGCAAAATTTACAACAACTGGAAGATGTGTTACCGGAGTTTCTGCGCGAGGCCAATCAGGATGAGACGTTTGTGTTTGCAGAGGTGGACCTGAAGTTCAACCAACCGGAGCTTCGGGTCGAGATCGAGCGCGATCGTGCCCGCTCGCTCGGCGTATCGGTTCGGGATATTGCCGAAACACTACAACTTTCGCTGTCGGGCAGCCGGTTCGACTTTTTTATCATGGACAGCAAACAATACTGGGTGATCGGACAGTTGGAGCGTGAACGACGTAACGCACCGATAGACCTGCGCACCATCTTTGTGCGCAGCCAAACCGGAGAGCTTATTCAGCTCGATAATCTGGTGAATGTGACCGAGCGAAGCAGCCCACCGCAACTGTTCCGGTTCAACCGGTTCAACTCCGCGACCATATCGGCCCAGTTGGCTGAGGGTAAAACCATCGGCGAAGGCATTGATGCCATGGATGCCATAGCGGCCCGCGTACTGCCCGAAAATTTTGTGACCGATCTGGCCGGACCCTCCCGCGACTTTGCCGAAAGTGCGGCAAGCCTGCTCTTTATTTTTGTATTGGCACTGATTTTGATTTATCTGGTACTGGCCGCTCAGTTCGAGAGTTTTATGGATCCGTTGATTATCCTATTCACGGTTCCGTTGGCGCTGTTCGGCAGCCTTCTCACATTATGGTACTTCGACCAAACCCTGAATATCTTTAGCCAGATCGGGGCTGTTATGTTGATCGGCCTCATCGCTAAAAACGGGATTTTGATTGTAGAATTTGCCAATCAGCGTCAGGAGCAGGGGATGAACATCATGGAATCCATTATGGATGCGGCCGCCGTACGGTTCCGCCCAATTTTGATGACCTCCATCTCCACCATCCTGGGTATTTTACCCATCGCCTTGGCATGGGGTGCCGGAGCTGAAAGCCGCTCGTCGATGGGTATAGCGGTTATTGGTGGATTGATTATCGGCAGCTTTTTTACGCTGTATGTCATTCCGGCCATCTACTCCTATCTCTCAACCGACAAGAGCAGCTCCAAACAACGTGAAGAACGAACAAAAAAAGCTGAAAAACTTGAAACTGCCAGTGTCTAACACCTCGTTGCTTCGAACCGGATTGTTGGGAATTATAATGGGCTTGGTATCCGCAACGGGGGATGTTCAGGCGCAGCAGCATGTCACCCTTGAGGATGCAATCTCTATCGGGCTCGAAAATAATTTTGGGCTTCAAATTTCCCGCAACGTTGCTGAAATCTCCGGCAATAACGTGACCCTTGGTAATGCCGGGTTTCTGCCGCGCGTAACAGCTACGGCATCACGGACAGAAAGTGTAGAAGACACCGACTTTGTATCCGGCGGGGAGCGCACAGAACGGACCGGCGCTCGTTCCACCAACACCAATGCTGCCGTCAACCTGGAGTGGACTTTATTTGATGGGTTGCGCATGTTTTCGGAGTACAACCGCCTGGACGAGCTGTCAGCCATTGCCGACCGGGAGCTGCGATTTAACGCCGAACTGTTGGTCGCTGATATTACGCTGGCTTATTTTGATATTATCCGTATTCAGGATCAGGTGCGGGTGCTCGAAAATACGGTAGAGGTTTCAAATGAGCGCATTGAGATTGAAGAGACAAAATTTGAACTCGGCTCCGGTTCGGAGGTGGAGCTGTTGCAGGCGCGATCGGACCTGAATGAAGACCGCGCTGCATTGCTGCGTGAACGAAATCTTCTTGAGCAGGCCATGTTTTCATTTAACGAGCTGCTTTCCCGCAGTCCGGGAGAAGAATTTTCGGTTTCCGAATCCATTCCTATTAATCGCTCGTTGCAGCGGGATGAGTTATTTTCGGCACTGCTTGCCGACAACAGTGAGCTGGCCCTTGCCCGTATGCAGCAGCGTGTTGCCGATATGGAGGTTCGTTCCATCCGCGGCGAACGTTTCCCGGAGGTGTCGCTCTCTTCGGGCTATTCATTTCTTCGGAATGAAACGGACGGCGGGTTTACCACTTTCGTCGAATCTACCGGATTCTCCATCGGGCTTACTGCACGGATTCCAATTTTTGACGGATTTAATATCAACCGTCGATCGCAGAATGCGCAAATCAATCAAAAAAATACGCGGCTTCAGTTAGAGGATCAGAAAATTAGATTGGAATCGCGATTTTTAACGCTTTTCCGAACCTATCAAAACAGTCTGCAATTGGTAGATCTGGAGCAGGACAATCTTGATAACGCCGAAAAAACCCTGGATGTAGCGATTGAGCGGTTTCGACTTGGCGACATCAGTTCCCTGGAATTCCGGGAGGCGCAACGAACATTTCAGACAGCAGAAAATCGCCTGATTAATGCCAAATTTGAAGCGAAACTTGCAGAGATCGAATTGCTGCAGCTCAGCGGCCGACTCTCCGTTCGCTAAGATCGGTTTAGCACAAACTCAACAACACGGCCGTTTTCCTTGAATTCGACGGTATCGGCAAGCTCCTGTATCAAAAAAATACCGCGGCCCCCTTCGTCCAACAGGTGATTCTCGTCCAACGGATTGTGAAGCGTACCCGGATCAAACCCACTTCCTTCGTCTCGCACGGTGCAGGTGATTTTGTCAGTGGCTATCTGAACGGTGATGTGTACGTTCTTATCCGGGTCATAGTCGTTACCATGTTCCATGGCATTGCTCACGGCCTCGCTAGCCAAGAGCATTAAGGTAGAGGTAAGCTCCTCATTTAAACCGGCTTCGGCGGCAGAATCTGATACAAAATCGGGCACCTTTTCCGACTCCTCAAAGGTGGATGGAAGTGTTAGTCGGAATGTAGAGCTCATGAGCGTTTAATTAGGCGTATATGCCTCGCAGCTTCAACGTTTCAGCCACTTTGTTAATGGCAAATACATAGGCCGCCTGGCGCATAGTGATGTTGTATTGATCGCAAACAAGGTACAGATTATCAAACGCACTTCGCATCATGCGGTTCAGCCGGCGGTTTACCCGTTCTTCAGTCCAGAAGTATCCCTGCCTGTCCTGTACCCATTCAAAATAAGAAACCGTAACACCACCCGCATTAGCTAAAATATCCGGTATGACCAGAATGCCATTATCTTCCAGAATGGCATCGGCATTCGCTGTTACGGGACCGTTAGCACCCTCCGCAATTACCCTTGCGCGGATACGAGGGGCATTTTCTACGTTGATTTGATCTTCTTTTGCTGCCGGAATCAATACATCGCATTCCAGTTCGAGCAGTTCTGTATTCGAAATTTTTTCGGCATTGGGATAGCCTTCCAGAGAGCGGTCGTTCTGCTCCATATAGGCGATGGCCGCAGGAATATCGATCCCCTCCTTGTTGTAATAGCCCCCTGAAATGTCGCTGATGGCGATCACTTTGGCACCCTGCTCATACATAAGCTGTGCCGATACAGAGCCCACATTTCCAAAACCCTGAACTACAACGGTTGCTTTGTTCGGCATCAGACGCATTTTACTCAGGGCAGCCAGCGTTACGGTAACCACACCACGTCCGGTGGCCTCTTTACGGCCTTGAGATCCACCCAAAATAATTGGTTTGCCGGTTACAACCGCTGTTTCTGTGCGCTGAGATTTCATACTGTAGGTATCCATAATCCACGCCATTACCTGTTCGTCGGTATTCATGTCGGGCGCGGGAATATCGCGGTCCGGCCCAAACACTTCGAGCATGTTGGCTGTGTAGCGGCGCGTCAATCTCTCAAGCTCTCCCTTGGAAAGGTCTCTGGGATTGCACCGGATACCACCCTTGGCGCCGCCAAAAGGTACGTTTACAATGGCACATTTCCAGGTCATCCACGAGGCGAGAGCCTTTACCTCATCCAGGGTAACATCAGGCGCATACCGTATGCCGCCTTTTGAGGGGCCGAGAACGTTATCGTGAATTACACGAAACCCTTCAAATACCTCAATGCGTCCGTCGTCCATCACTACAGGCACCGATACGATGACCTGCTTAACAGGGCTGGCCAAATATTGGAACATACCCTCATCAAGCTGCAAAATCTCGGCTGCGAACCGGAAGCGTTCCATCATCGATTCGAAGGGTGATTCTTTGTCTAATTTGGGGCCGGGTTCTTTGTAATAGAGAGAGGAGGGAGAGTTGTTTGCCTTGCTCATAAAAGATGGTTTGGAAGCGCTTGTTTGGCTTCGGTGTGATGATTTTGAGGAAAAATAGATGATCAAAAATACTGCGCTTTTCAGGAATAGGGAAGTTTCTTTTTGTGAAAGTTTTTCTACTGTTTCTTTGCCTTTCCGTATCGAAGAGGCTACCGAAGCTGTTTTTTAAATAGCACTTTCTGATGGAGGCTCTATGGCGAAGTGCGCGCAACAATTCCTGCGCGCGTAATAATTCGGTAACATCCGTTTGCTATATTGATCGGCTAAAATGACGTTTCGGCGGTTCACTGTACCATGAGTAAACGGAAAAAGAAGAAAAAGAAATCGGCCTCTTTCGGATTTTGGTCACCACGGGTCATGGAGTTCCTGCATCAGGAACGACGCTTTATTTTTCTATTCGGCTTCTTTTTCCTCATCGCCGCAGCAACCTACCGGCAGCCACAGATTGCCATGTGGGTTGGGTTTTTGTTTGCCGCCTACTCGGCCGTGGCCAACGACAGCATCCAGACCATCGGAACCTTTCTGGCCTCCAACTCCGATAAAAAATGGTGGCTGTTGTGGATCTGGATTGGCGGTATTTTTTTGGCAACAGTAACCTACAGCTGGGTTACTTTTTCGGGGGATGTGACCTATCAGCGGCTGACCTCCCGGGGGTTTGAAGAGGCCCCCGCGCAGTTCAAGTTTCTACAGATTGCGGCACCGCTTTTTCTGTTGATTCTCACGAGATTGCGTATGCCGGTCTCCACCACATTTTTACTGCTGAGCGTATTTGCAACCAGCCCCGATGGCATTGTCGATATCCTGCAAAAAAGTCTGTTGGGTTACGGAATCGCGTTTGTATTGGCATTTGGCCTCTGGATGGTGCTGTCCCGCTTGTTCGATCGCTGGTTTAACGGCACTCCCGCCGGCTACTGGCAGCCCATTCAGTGGGTGGTAAGCGGATCGCTATGGGCGGTGTGGCTGATGCAGGATGCCGCCAATATTGCGGTGTTTTTGCCGCGCTCGCTGGAGTTGTCGGGTTTTCTGGCGTTTGCAGGAATTATTTTTTGCGGCCTCGGTATTCTTCTCTATCTGCGCGGCGACAAGATTCAGCAGATTGTAATGGACAAATCGCACGTTACCGATGTACGTTCGGCTACGGTTATTGACGCCGTATACGCCTCCATTCTCTTCTATTTCAAAACCGTAAGCGTGGTTCCTATGAGCACCACCTGGGTTTTTATCGGGTTGCTGGCAGGCCGCGAAATTGCCATTACAGTACGATCGGCCGGGCCTTCCCGGAACATCAGCAAAACCGTTCGGCTAATCAGCCGCGATGCAACGTATGCCATTATCGGGCTAATCGTTTCGATATTGATTGCTATTGCGGTGAATCCGGTTATTTTAGATGAACTTATGAGCTTCATTTTAAGTTGAATTTTTCACGAAAATAAACCATACTAAGGGCGTTTTTAGTACCGTTTTACCGTCTAATAAGCCTCGTAATGATCATTTGCAATGGATAGCGGCGTACTTGTACTTAATCAGGACTATCAGCCCCTCAGCGTCTGTTCGGTGCAGCGGAGCATGAAACTTCTCTGTCTTGAAAAGGCCGAAATGCTGCACGACGATCCCGAGAAGTGTATTCGTACCGTGGATGATGAGTATTCGTACCCGTCTGTCATTCGACTGCACAGTTACATCCATATACCTTACAACCGTATTGTTCTGTCTCGCCGTAATATAATGAAGCGAGACAATCACACCTGTCAGTATTGTGGATCCAAAAATGATCTTACCCTTGACCATGTGATACCCCGAAGCCGCAATGGCAACGATTCGTGGGAAAATCTGGTTACCGCCTGCACGAAATGCAATGTGCGCAAAGGCAATCGAACGCCCTCCGAAGCCGGCATGCCGCTACGAGTAAAACCCTATCGGCCGATTCACATCACCTTTTTCCAAAATCTTCTGGGTGGGGTTCAGGATCACTGGAAACAGTATCTCTATATGTAGTCAGCCACCCGGTCTTTATACGGATTACATAAAAACTGCGTATCTTTACCGCTTGCGCTGCATCAGCAGATCGTTAAAAGATTATGCGTGAACATACGTTACCTCACTTTAGTAATTCTCACGCAGATCAAAAACAGAGAAGAAGAGTTTTAACCATGAGTTCCAAAGGACGTGTACTTGTTGCCATGAGCGGCGGTGTGGATTCATCCGTAGCCGCTGTAATGCTCAGGGAGCAGGGATATGAAGTTATCGGCATTACAATGAAAACCTGGGATTATCACCGCAGCGGTGGTAACGACGGGAAAGAAACAGGCTGCTGCACGGTAGAGTCTATGAACGATGCACGGCATATCGCCGTGAAGTACGGCTTTAAGCACTTTATTGTGGATATCCGTGATGAGTTTGGCAACTGGGTAATTGATCGCTTCGTGGAGGAGTACACCAGCGGACGCACACCCAACCCCTGCGTGTTGTGTAACACGCACATCAAATGGGCGGCTCTGTTGCGCCGGGCCGATAATTTGGGGTGCGACTACATCGCTACCGGCCATTATGCTAACGTACGCGAAGAAAATGGCCGCTATGTCATTTCGAAAGGAAGGGATCACGATAAGGATCAGTCGTACGCCTTGTGGGGGGTGCAGCAAGAGCATCTGTCGCGAACCATTTTTCCGGTGGGCAGTTATCGTAAAACCGAAATCCGGCAATTTGCCGAAGAGTATGGACTACTAAACGTGGCCAATAAGCCCGATTCATACGAAATCTGCTTTATTCCCGATAATGATTATCACCGGTTCTTAAATGATACGGTAGAGGGGCTTGAAGAGCGGGTGAGCGGCGGTTCATTTATCGATCGCGAAGGCAAGGTGGTGGGCACCCATAAAGGATATCCATACTACACCATTGGCCAGCGGCGCGGGCTTGACCTGCCCATGGGCTATCCGGTGTATGTGACGCATATCAATCCCGATACCAACGAGATAACCATCGGCCCCAAAGAAGATTTAATCAGCACTACGTGCCGTGCCAAAGAGCTGAATCTGGTAAAGTACGATCGCATTCCCGGCGGGGAGATGGAGATTACCGGGAAAATACGATATAACGATGCCGGCGCCATCGGTAGGGTAGTGCAGCGATCGGATGAAGAGATGGAAGTGCACTTTCCGGCAGGCCGCGAGGCCATTACACCGGGACAGGCCATTGTGTGTTACGAAGGCGACGATGTAGTGGCCGGCGGTTGGATCCACAAAGTGAATGTGGAGATGAGCACAGAGCAGGAGCTTGCGTCGTGAAACATTTGCGCCATTCCGGCGTCTATGGTAGCAGACCTATAATTTGACAAAACGGTAATGAAACAACGACTTATTTTCCCACTTCTGATTCTCTTTTTTGGGCTGATTTTTACCGATGCCCGTGCCCAATTTGAAGGAACCATTACCATGGAAGTGGTCGATCATGCAAAGAGTGACCGGCAGCCTGCTATTATCTCCATTACGGCATCAAACCAACGTATCTACATCGCTTCCAGTGAGCGGGTACAGCCCGTGGGCGGGCTCGAAACCGACGCCCTGCTGATCCGGAACGACCATCAGGATTTTATCTTTCGCACAGCTCCCAACGAGGCGCTGAAGGTGTCCAAGGCCGATATTGACGGATTGGTTCAGATGGTGCAACGGTTTCAGGGAGGCTTTAGCCAGCAGGAGCAGCCCCCGACATTTGACTGGGAAAACCGGATAACCGAAACCGGCAATACACAAACCATTTTGGGATACACTACCAGCGAACTGGTGCTCACCATGGAAGACGGCCTTACCGCTTCGTTTTGGATTACCAATTCCATACAGATTCGCTGGGGGATGCTTATCGATTTTTGGAACGAAACCGGGCAGTCGCTTTCTGAAACAGCCATCCCCATTGAGCTCTTTCTGAACCGAACCAGCTTTCCGCTGCTGGTGCAGCTTTTTGATGGAAGCCAGATGGTGCAGGAAGTTCGTACCATGTCGGTCGATACCGGGCCCGACTCCAGCGGAGTGCTGGATGTTGCCCCCGATACGAAACTGCTGGGCTTAACAGATCTGATGATGCGAATGATGAGACAGCGATAATAATGGGGCGAGCGGGGTTCACGTTTTTCTTTTTTATGTTTCTTGCGGGTTGTACCTCATCCGAAATAGTAACAGAGTCGCCCTCAACACCCGATCCGGAACAGGCCGCAGCAGTTGAACATGACGAGATCGCGGCACTGTTGGACGTGTATCGCGACCGGTATAAAGAGACGATGGGTGTGGAAATTGCCCGGGTAACCGAATCCCTTCGTTTTGATCAGCCCGGCAATCCGCTTGGCAACCTTGCCGCCGATGCCATTCGGTTTCGTGCCGCCCGCGAAGCACGCTCACTGGTGCATCTTGCCTTTATCGGGCAGGATTCATTTAGACTAACCTTTGACGAAGGCCCGCTTACGCTCGGCGAAGTGTATGAATTTATGCCGTACGAAAATCACCTCGTGGTTTTAACAGTAACCGGGCATGATGTAAAAACACTGGCCAGCCACATCGCTCAAAACGGGGGAGCGCCCTTTAGCGGGATGCGCTTTCGAAATCAAAACGGTGAGCCTGCCGGTATTTTGGTGCAATCGGAACCGTTGCAAGCGGAACGCTCGTATCGTCTGGCAACCACAAGTTATTATGCCAACGGCGGCGGGGGATACCTGTCGTCATTCTCGCCCGTAGATCGGCAAGATTTCTTTGATGTATCGATTCGGGAACTTTACGTAGAGTTCTTCCGCCTTCGCCGAACCATTGAACCGGTATTAGACGGGAGAATGCAATGAGCCTGAACCGCCGCCAATTTTTACGTACGGCCCTGGCCGGTTCGGCCGGATGGGTGCTGTTGCCACAATCAGTCGCTGGCATCGGGCGTACATCCACATCTCCCATAACCATTCTCTATACGAACGATACGCACGCTCGCCTGGACCCATTTCCCAACAATGCAGTCGAATTTGCCGGAAAAGGTGGCATTGCCCGCCGGGCTAATCTGGTACGATCCATTCGTGACCGGGAGGAGCATGTGCTTTTGCTGGACGCCGGAGATGTATTTCAGGGAACGCCCTGGTTTGATCTCTATGGAGGAACCGTTGATTTTAAACTGATGAGCGAAATGGGGTACGACGCCATGACGCTTGGCAATCATGAGTTCGATCGGGGACTCGATGGCCTTGCAGAAAGTGCACAACACGCGTCGTTTCCGTTACTGGCGGCCAATTACGGTGTGCACGATACGCCACTGAATGATGTGGTGCAGCGATTTATCGTAAAAGAGTTTGCCGGATATCGGATCGGAATCTTCGGGCTGGGTATCGACTTGCCGTCGTGGCTTCCTCCGCGGCTCTATGGCAACGTTCGTTCACGCGATCCCTACATCTGGGCAAACGGTATGGTACGCAGCCTGCGGCAGTCGCATCGCTGCGATTTTGTCATTTGCCTGAGTCATATCGGATTTCAATATGGAGATGACCGCCCCAGCGATTTGAAAATAGCCGCCCAAACCGAAGGGATCGATCTGATTATCGGCGGCCATACGCATACCTTCCTGGACGAACCGATTCAGGTGCTGAACCGGGCCGGTGATACGGTGTATGTAACCCAAATGGGGCACGGTGGGGTGCGGCTTGGACGGATCGATCTGGATCCCGAAAGCTATGATCGGAACCATATTCTGCAATCTACCTTTTACACTATTGGATAGAGCCTGCAGGATTTAACTATTTTCCGACCTGCAAACATTTTATCTTTGATCATATAAATATCTAACCAAGAGGATGTCACGTATGAAGCTTTTCCTTAAAATTTTAGCCGGCATTGTCATTTTCTTTGTGGTTCTGCTGATCGGGCTTAATCTCTACTTTACCGACGATCGCCTGAAGAATATGATTCTTCCCGAAGTTCGGGAAGCTGTAAAAACGGATGTTCAGGTAGAGCGGATGTCCCTCACATTTTTCCGAACATTTCCGAGATTCGGTGTCGAGCTTCAACAGTTTCTCCTGCCCGATCCCGAAGGTAACACCGTTGCCTCGATAGAGGAGTTGTTGGTAAGCGTTGAGCTGTTTCCGCTGTTCAGAAACGAACTCTCCATTTCGCGTCTCGATCTTTTGCAGCCGGCAATAACGTACCGGGTGTTTGAAGATGGAACCACCAATATCGACTTCTTAACCGGTTTGGCCGAGGAAGACGATGAGCCTGCCGACGATGGGCTTGCCATCCGCATTCCACGCTTTTCAGTTACATCGGGCAGCCTCCTGTACAGCGATGCACAAACCGATACCGAACTATCTCTGAACGGACTCGATGCGCAACTTTCCCTTCTTTTTTCAGAACTGATCGAAACATCGATAGACGCCCAACTTGAGTCTCTTTCGTATAGCGCTGATGGGAAACCGGTTGTTCAGAATTTGTCACTTGGCCTTCGTCAGACATCCGTTTTAAATCTTGATGAGGAGACACTCACCCTCACAGAAGGTGTTCTCTCCATTCGTGGTCTGGCATTAAACCTCTCCGGGTCGCTGGCCGATTGGAGCAGCGATGCGCCTTCGGTAGATCTACAGTTTACGTCATCATCCGACAACTTTGGGGAGCTGCTGCGCCTTGCACCGTCCGAATTTGATGAACAGCTTGCGGGGCTTGATGCCAGCGGCGCACTTACGCTGGATGGATTTGTAAACGGCCGGCTGGGAAGTGAAGAAATCCCGGAATTTTCGCTGGTACTACAGGTTACGGATGGCTATTTGCAAAATCCCGATCTCCCGCAGCCGATCGAGGAGATCGTCATTGATCTGGAAATCAATAATCAAACGGCACAGCTTCGCACATTTCGGGCACGGGCTGCGCAAAATCGGCTGTCCGCTTCAGGATCACTCGATCGTCCGCTGGATGAAGACGGAGCCTTTTCACTGCAAGCTGAAGGAGATGTAGATCTTGCCACAGTTGCGTCGTTTTATCCAATCGGAGAGATGGGTGTGGAGCAGCTGTCGGGGAAACTGGAGCTCGATTTGACGGCCAACGGCCGGCGCGATATTCCGGAGGAGGCCTCGTTTGACGGTCGTTTTATTCTGGATGGCGGCATGTTAAAGTATGCCGACGTGCCGCGCGCTATTGAAGATATACAAGCCCGCGTTCAAGCCAACCAAAACCGGATAACGGTCGAAAGTGCCGGGTTTCGCGCATCGAATAATGAGTTTACTCTCTCGGGCAGTGTGGATCACCCGCTGGACGAGGCGCAACGTCGGCTTGATCTGCAAGCCGGCATTCAATTTGATCTGGCCACAATAAAAGAGTTCTATCCGATTGATGAAGACACATTGACACTGCGTGGACAATTGACCGCAGACCTGACATTGAACGGACAACTCGATCCGGAGCGTCCCGAATTGTTATTAAGCCGCAGCTCGATGGAGCTGAGCAACGGATATATCGCCCATCGTTTGCTCGGGCGGGCACTGGAAGAGGTAACATTTCGAGCTGAAGCAAACCGGGAAGTTCTTACGCTTCAAACCGCGCGGTTTGTAAGCGGGCCCAACAGCGTGGCGGTGCGCGGCAGTGTAACCGATTACCTTACCGATGTTCCCATTTTTGACGTTACAGTAGAAGGAGATGCAGAGTTTGGTGATATCGCCACGTACTATTCGCTGGAACCATGGCTGAATGAACTTAGCGGGTCAGCGACGATGAATTTGAATGCAAAAGGGCCGGCCGGCGATCCGACCGCGCTTGCCTTAAACGGCCGGCTTTCTGTGGTTAATGTTGCCGCATCGGGAGACTCACTGCCGTTTCCTGTATCGAATGCCAATGGAGTATTACGGCTTACACCCGACTCGATGAACCTGGAGGAGTTCACCATGAACTACGGCTCATCAGACTTTTCATTGGAAGGACGTGTACAAAATTACCTCGGATTTTTGGCGGAAGAACACAACTCTGAAGCAACGATGCCTGCTATTTCGGGAACCTATCACAGCCGTTTTTTGAATATGGATGAGCTGATCGACTGGGAAGAAGAGCGCGATCCCACCGAGCCGATTCCGATCGGGCTGCCGCGCCTTACAAGCACCGTTACAGCCTCCATCGACAGCATGGTGGTTTTGGGGGTGCCGATTACAAATATCGAAGGCGCCGGCCGCACAACACCCACGGTTATTATCCTCGATAACGCACGAGGCACCATGTTTGAGGGAATCATGGAAGGCAAAATGGAGTGGCAGGTTCCCGACCCAAACCGCACCAC
>JBLRWS010000024.1:22462-35346 GCA_047921075.1 Balneolaceae bacterium
CGCTACGCTGCTGCTTCCCGAGCGCTTTAAATCCACCATCTCGAGTATAATTTCGAGCCGGGCAGCGGATGCACTGCAGAATGAAGATGGTATGCTTGCGATCCCAATTTTGATTACCGGCACCTCTTCAAATCCTCAGGTCGGGCCCGATACGGGTGCGATTAACCGGATCATAGAAGAGCGCCTGCGCGATGGCGCTGGGGATGTGCTGCGTCGGCTCTTTGGGGGCAATTGATTACGATTCGGATCGGCAAAAGCAGGTCAGCAGGTGGTCGTTTACCATCCCTGTTGCCTGCATAAAAGCGTAACAGATGGTAGGGCCAACGAACCGGAACCCGTCTTTTTTGAGCTGTTTGCTCATCGCTTCTGACTGCGCTGTTTTGGCCGGCACATCACCCATAGCAGTAAAGTGATTTACAATCGGCTCGCCATCCACAAACTGCCACAAATAGCGGCTTAGAGAACCGTGTATTTCCGCGGCACGGATCGCTGCTTGCGCATTCGTAACGGCCGACTCAATTTTTAACCGGTGACGAATGATGCCGGGGTCAGCCAGAAGCCGGTCGATATCGTGCTCATCAAATGAAGCCACTGTTTCCATATCAAACAGGTGAAAAACCTCGCGAAACCGTGGCCGTTTCACCAGAACCGTGTGCCAGCTCAGGCCGGCTTGCATTCCTTCGAGAATCAGCAGCTCAAAAAGATTGCGATCGTCATAACACGGCACGCCCCATTCTGTATCATGATAATCTCGTTCAAGGTCGGACTGATTGGCCCAGGGGCAACGGGGTAGATTCTGTTTCATAACGGGGTAAGTTGGTGACTCTGATAGCATTGAATCCAAAAACGTGCGAAGAACACAACAAAATGGGCCTTCAAAAGCGCTTCCAAAAGCTTAAAAAGGGTGCATATTAAGTGAATTTGGTCAGAAATATCTCTATCTATACAATAGAAAAAAAACGTCTCATTAATTCAAGATATGACCTGGAAAGAAACCATTGAACATTTTGCCACCGATGCCGGAATCAGCTCACATTTGACCAAGCAGCTGGTTAGCCTGGCGGGCCTGATGGAAGATTATTTAATCAGCCACAGCAATGATGATTTATTGAAGCTTGCACGCGAATTGCCGCAAGAGGCATCGAGCGTACTGGAGAGCAACAACGCTGGAGATGCAGCAGGCCTGCAGGATCGGGTCGCCGCACTTTCGATTGATGAAATTGTGCAGTTGTTGCGGCTTACCACCATCTTTTTTCATCTGATTAACTCTCTTGAACAGCATGAAATTATTCGGATTAACCGCGACCGGGCCCGAACCATCGACCTGGAAAATCCCCGCCCCGAAAGTATTACGGATGCGCTGAGCAGTTTTAAGAAAAACGGATACAGCTACGAAGAAGCGGTTAAACTGTTTGAAAAGCTCGATATTCAGCCCACGATTACGGCACACCCGACGGAAGCACGCCGCCGCAGTGTGTTAAATAAGCAGGAGAATATCACGTCGATCATTACCCGTATGGATGATGAACGACTTACGCCCAATGAAAAAGAGCTGATGTTGCATCGGGTGCTGAATGAGATTGCCCTGCTCATTGCTACCGATGAAGTTCGATCGGAACGGCTTACGGTAGAAGATGAAGTGGAAAACGGACTCTTTTTCTTTACCAATACCATTTGGGATACGCTGCCCAAGCTGTATGATGATATCCGGTTCGCGTTTAATCAACAGTATGGCAAGGTGCCCGACCTGCCCATTATCCTGCAATATCGATCCTGGATTGGAAGCGACCGGGATGGAAATCCAAATGTAACGCGCGACGTAACCTGGAATACCTTTCTCGAGCACCGGCGAACGGCATTGGGTCTCTATTTGAAGGAGCTGCGTCTGGTTCGGCGGTATCTCTCTATCTCACAGAATTTGGTGGCGGTTTCGGACGATCTGCTAACATCGCTAAAAAAAGACGAGCGGGAAGTGCCATTAAACGATCGCTTTAAACGTGCCTACAAGAATGAACCGTTTCGGCGCAAATTAACCCATATGATGCACCGCCTGCAAGAGCAGCTCGACGCGCTGGACGGAGAAGAGGCCGATGTCATCAAAAAAGCAGAGAAATACACAGCAGAGGAGTTTAAAGCCGATCTCGATCTGATTCATGCTGCTCTGGTTAAAAGCGGGCATGAAACGGTGGCGCGGTATGGAAACTTTAATGATTTGCGTATTCAGGCACATACGTTCGGGTTTCATCTGGCCGCACTGGATATTCGTCAGCATAGTGAGATTCATGAACGTGCGGTAGAGAACCTGCTTTCCGTGGCATTGGTTACCGACAACTATTGCGACTTACCGGAGTCTGAGAAAATTGAACTGCTTACCAGTGAGCTGAGGAATCCGCGTCCGCTGAGCCCGGTAAACGTTCGCCTGAAGCCGGAAACGGAGAAGATTCTGGAAGTTTTTCGGCTTGTGAAGATTCTGCATCAAGTAGATGAGAACGCTTTTGGCAGTTATATCATCAGCATGACGCACGGCGTGAGCGATTTGCTGGAAGTAGCGATACTTGCCAAAGAGGCCGGCCTATGGCGATTTAATAACGGGAAGGTGCACAGCTCCATCGACATTGTTCCGCTTTTTGAGACGATTGAAGATCTTGAAATGAGCGCAGAGCTGATGGAGCAGATTATTACCGACGATCTCTATAAACGGCAGCTCGCATCGCGAAATGGATTTCAGGAAATCATGCTTGGCTATTCGGATAGCAACAAGGATGGCGGTTACTGGATGGCAAACTGGGCGCTGCAAAAAGCGCAGCTTCAGCTGGGTGAGGTGCTTCGAAAGCACGATGTCGATTTCCGCCTGTTCCACGGGCGTGGGGGATCGGTAGGCCGGGGAGGCGGCCGGTCGAATCGCGCTATTTTGGCTCTGCCATCCATCAGTAACAATGGCCGCATCCGGTTTACCGAGCAGGGAGAAATTATATCCTTCCGGTACTCGCTAAGCGACATCACCCGTCGGCATCTGGAGCAGATTGTGAACGCGGTGGCGCGGGTTACCGCCGGTGAGGGACAAAAAGCACTGGAAAACGGCGATCGAACCCAACAGATTATGGATCGAATTGCTGCGGACTCCATGAACGCTTATCGGGATTTGATTGATGATGAAGCGTTCTGGAATTGGTATAAATCGGTCACACCGGTGGAACACATCGGGAATCTGCCGATCGCCTCACGGCCGGTATCACGTGGTGGTGAAGGGGGATTGCAGTTTAGTAACCTCAGGGCTATTCCATGGGTATTTGGGTGGACCCAGGTGCGCTACAACGTGCCCGGTTGGTACGGTTTGGCCAGTGCACTGAAACCGATGCTGGACGAGCAGCCGGATATATTAGACACACTGCGGGAGTGGTATCAAAACTGGAGTTTTTTCAAAATCGTTATTGATAATGCCCAGCGAGAGATGGCCCGAACGCAACAAGCTACGAGCACCATTTACGCTGATTTATCGAAGGAACGGGCTTTCCATGAGCGCATTATCGAGAACTTGAACCATTCTGTAGAGCTGATTGGGGCTATTACAGGCGAAGATGAATTACTTGGAAACCGAAAGGTTATTCAACACTCCATCGCCTTTCGAAATGTGTTTACACTGCCGCTGAATGTGGTACAGGTAGAGCTGCTGAAGCGATGGCGCCAAACCGATGATGAAGAGGCGTTAAAAAAATTACGCCATGCGCTGTTCTTGAGTATCAACGGTGTGGCTGCAGCGATGCAGAGCACAGGGTAGGGGTTATTTAATAAGCGTCATTTTTCGGGTATGAACGATGCCGTCGGCCTGCAGGCGATAGAAATAGAGCCCACTGGCCAGAGAGCCGGCATCAAAAGAGACCTGATGTATACCGGCTGAACGAACACCGTTCACAAGGCGATGCACTTCCCGTCCGGTGGCATCGTATATGGTAAGCGTGACGTGCGCGCCCTGTTCGAGCCTGAACTGAATGATGGTGGCCGGGTTGAACGGATTCGGGAAGTTTTGCATCAATTCGGTACGCTCTGGCCGCTCACTGTTATTGCCATCGGCCGAGGTGGCCAGGGAGATCGGAATGGCGTAATCGTTCTGCTGATTATTGTCCCACATCCCGTCGGAATAGTTCACCACAAAATTGACCTGTTGAACAGAGGCTTCACTATTATTGAACGGACCGATCGTAATACTGTGCACGGTTTCTTCGAGTTCTGTAAACGGCGATCGGAGGGCCGGGCCGGATCCTTGCCAGAGGGTTGAACTTTCAGGCCAGTAGACCGATGGCGGTTGGTTCCACCCATCCACTCCCCAGTGCAAGGTGGCACCCTGTATCTGCCGGTCGGCAAAAATGGTAACAGGGTCGTTGACTGTAGGGGCTGCGGGTTCCCACCAGATGGTTGAGGAGCTGCTTCCGCCATTTCCGCCTCCGCCCGAACCACCCCCGGTGTCTACATCATTTTGATTGCCGGCTGCATCAAGCTGAAAAAATCCGGCCCCCAGTTGTCCAATCAATCCCGGCCCGTCCAATACATAAATACCGGCTGAGGAGGGCGCTACATCAAACTGAAGCTGATTTCCTGAGACGGAAACCTCGTGGCCGGTAACGGCATCCCGGTAGGTGCCATTGGGCACATCCTGAAAGTTGAACGAAACAAGCTGATCTTTAGCCAAACCGACAATAGCCACGCTTTCTTCATATTGGCGAACATATCCCACACCAAATGCACCGCCGTTGCCGCCCCACTCCCACTCCCCTTTTTGCAGGGCGGGAACCGCCGAACGTATGGCGTTGAGTTTTTGAATCTGTTTGTAGATCGGGTGATCCTGTGCCTGGTCCATCGCATCACCGTAATAGGCGCGGCCGGTAAGGTTAATAGAGCGTTGATGCCCGCCAAACTGGATATCGGCAAAGGCGCCACGCATAAACTGCATTTCCGTGCCGTAGTACACCGCGGGGATTCCGCGCCAGGTAAACATAAAATTCATAGCAGCAGCCAGGTTTGCGGCATCGTTGCCAAACCGGCGGTTCCAGTCGTTATTCGGCCCAAAGTCGTGATTATCCAGAAAGGTAACGAGTTCGGAAGGGTCGGCGTAGAGATGATCGAACCGAGCGGCGGCTGTAACGCCCGATATCGGCTCTCCCCGCTCGAACAGGTGAAAGGTTCCCATGGCATAAAAATCGAGAACGCTCATGCCCGACGGTTCTGAATTCTGCACCTCACCCCGCCAGGTGTACCAGTGTGGGTTGATCTCCTCCACCGGGTGAAGTTCGTGGCGGAGCTGTGCGACTTCTCCGAAGATGAACAGGTCGGGATTGATTTTTTTAAACTCATCCAGAAACCACAGTACATCCCTCCGTGGCATATGCTTAATGGTGTCCCACCGAAAGCCGTCCACTCCCATCTCAATAAATGTGCGGTAGGCGTCCAGCAGGTAGTTGCGAACGGCGGTGCTTCCGGTGGCCAGGTCGGGGGTGTCTTCGTGCAGCGCTTTGTAGTAGAGATTGAGGGTGTCGTCAAATCCCTGGGCAAACCCGTTTCCAACATGATGGAACCAGTCGGGGTCGGTGGTTTCCACGTAGCTTACCGTACTTGGCCAGTTGTAGTTGCTCAGGTTCTGGTTCCACGGCTCGGGCAGTGGTGCAATATTTGCCCGACTCCAAATTTTGCCGTCGTCCGGATTAGGGGTGATGCCGTCGTATTCCCAATTTGGATTGGGTTGCAAAGGGTTTCCATTGCTGTCTTTCCCCCACGGCTGTGTGGGATCGGTGTTGTATTTGATTTCGGCATGGTTTTTTATGCCAAAGCGCCCGGGATGATTGGTTACAATATCCAACACAATTTTCATATTCCGGGCGTGCACTTCGTTGATGAGGTCCTGAAATGTAGCACCGGGTGATTCGAGACGGGGGTCTACTTTGGTAAAATCCCATGCGTGGTATCCGTGGTAATCGAGCGGGCTGCGATTTTGCACGACGGGTGTAATCCAGATCGCGGTAAATCCGAGATCCTGGATGTAGTCCAGCTTTTCGATGAGCCCCTTAAAATCGCCCCGCCATGTTACATCATTTGGATCGGTGATTTCCGGATTGATGGAGGGATCGGGATTGTATGAGCTCCATTCATTGGGCACATTGTTGGAAGGATCGCCATCAAAAAAGCGGGTTGTCATCAAAAAGTAGATGGTCTCTTCCCGAAAATCGACCTGCCCGACCGCTGATTTTGGGGAGAGGGCTGCAATGATGAGGAAAAACAGACAGAGCGAGTAGTAAAATCTGATCGTTGTACGTTTCACGGGATCGATGGTGAGGATCAAAGGTGGCGCGGGAAAGCGTTGTAATGTAAGCGCTTACAGTGCCAAAGCTACTAAAGCCTGCCTTGAGGTGCAAATTGTGCCGGCAACCAGGCGGTAAGGAGAAGGGGTGGTTGGAATTGTTGTTACCGAACCACCACGGCTTTTCTCACTTCATCCGCTCCGTTTACGGTAACGCGGTAAAAGTAAATTCCACCGGCCAGCCCGTTGATGTTGAACTCTTCCAGATACCGGTTGGCGGTGCGGGTTTCATCGAGCAGGGTTTGTACTCGGCGGCCCATGGAGTCGTACAGTTCAATTTTGACTCTCGAATCCTGAGCAATTACGAACGGAATGCGCAACGGTGATTGCGATGGAATGAATGGGTTTGGGAAATTTTGTTCCAGTTGTAGTGCCTGCCCTGACGAAAGTGACTCGCCGGAAAGCCTGATTCGCACAGGAGAAGGTCGGTTGGAGCCGTTGTGGGAGATCAACAATTCACCAAGATGTTGAGCGGCTACAGATGGGTTATACTCCACGGTGATCGTTGAAGAGGCACCGGGTGCGATACTAAAATTAGATTGAGACGCAAGGTTAAACTGAACGCCATCCACAGTGATTTGTCCGCTAAGGGGATCTTCTGATGAAATGTCATTCGATATTTCAAACGTTTCTGTTAGGGGGGTTCTTACATTGGTGACACCAAAGTTACGAGCGGCAGTATCGATCAAAATCAAGGCTTCGGCACCAACCAATGCCTGGCAGTTTGGCCCTAACGGCCATCCCGCATCTAAAAACATGCCGCACATAACCGGCCCGGGTGAGTGAACAGCAGTAGCCTGGTCAATCGAAGGTCTCATTAACGCATTTTCGGTATTTGTAAACGTTGCAAAGTCAACGTGGGAGTAACTGGAGCCACCTTGCCACTGATCCGGTGTAAATATTGGAATCGGGTTCCCTGCAAAGACACTATTCGCGTTTACCCCATTAAAAAATAGTCCACCGCGTTGTCCGGTTACAGCGTTGTATAGTTCATTCGATGGATTTGGATAGACATTTGTATTTAAGACTGAAACACTGTTTCCATCTTCAATAAAGCGATCGTAGATAATGGGAGCAACGCCAGTTCCAAATCCCCAATTTGCAGACTGGGTATCATTATTGGCATTCATGCTGCCTATAAAGCCGAGCCCGTGGCCAATTTCATGTAGCACAACCGTTACAAAATCGATTTGGCCGGTGGGCGTGTTTGCATCGGTACCCAGGTACCAATTGGCGAAGTTACAGTTCATATTTACATTGATGTCAAATTCCTCATCCGGAATGGTTGCAACAATATCAACACCTGACATGGCGCTACCTTGGGCGATACTGTACCAGGTTTGAGGCTCGCCCTGAGTGATCTGAACAATGCGTGTGGGACCCGCAGAACCAAGTACATTTCCTTGAAGCCCGGTCCAGCTGGCCCGAATACGAATGGGCACCGAGGATTGGATGTGAAAACTCCAGATTTCAAGAGCAAACTCGAATGCATTGATCGCCTGCTGGGGCCAGTCTTGTCCGCCACACGCTTCCACATAAGAGACGTTAAATTCAGCCGTGGGATTTACATTTAAACGAAGGGCTTGATCGAGCTCACTTCGTACAGAATGTACCCGGTCGATTCCGGTATTATCAAATGTACAGATGTGATGGGCTTCCGGTGCATCTTCGATGATGATGTTGTTAAGACCCTGCCCCTGTCCGTAAAGGTGGAGTGGCATGAACACGATCAACAAAGCAACAAAGGCAGAAAGACGGGTAACAGTTCGTAAATATGAATTCATAAACGGCAGGTTAGGAGTATACAGATACCTTTACGTTTTGGAGAACAGTTTATTTTGCTGGTAATAAGCCCAAGTTTAGCAAATATCAATTTGGTTTCATAAGTGAATTTGAGAATCAGTCTGTTTTTGGCTGACGATACAAGGCACGCAGCTGCTTCCGAAAGGCGGGTGCGCCGCCGTTTGCGGGATGGCGAACCGCCGAGTGTTCAATCTTGAGCTCGGTCAGGCTCTGCTCGCATTTGCGGCCTACGGCTACAATCGTTGCATCCGGAAAGAGCTCCAAAAACTGCCGCAATAGTCCGTGCCCGGCTTCCAGTTCGTCGTTGGTGGGTGTGCGGTTGCTTAACAATCCTTTTTTAGGATTCCAGGGATGCCACGGCAGCGCATTCCATAGAACCACACTGTACGGGTCGATCTTCATTCGGGCCAGCGCGCCCCACACGATCGTTGCCGTCGGTTCGCTCATCCCTTTTTCGTTGACCGATTTTTTGCTGGTTCGCTGTGGCTCTACGTCGGTAAACACCATCTCCGGTGTTACCCCATACTTTTCCTGTTGATGGCCCAGAAGAATCCGTTCCGAGGTCATGGCAATGCCGGTGAAGTGCCCACCCTGATATCCCAGCGCTTCAGCAATTAGCAGCACCTTTGCACGGCCAACACGTTGCCGCAGATAGGTGTGCAGCTGCTCCCGCCGAATGGCCGGCGCCTGCTCCGAGCGGTCATTCTCTGCATCCATCTCGTACCACGGGTTAAACAACGAGTGGGGAGATGCTTCCAATTGGTCAATCAGTGAGTGAAGAGCGTGCATTACGATCCGTTCGTGTTGCGGTGATCGGCCAGGTAGGCCAGTTGCAGAATTCGAAGGTCGTTATAGTCTACCGATTTATTCAGTTCTTCATACACCGGTTTCAGAAGTTCCGGCCCTACCTCTTCCATCGCCTGAAATACCTCATCCTTCTTTCGCTCCGACAATTCGCTGGCCTGAAGGAGCCCGGACGGGTCGAGGGTGTTTCCCTCATCAAAATATTTTTTCAGATGGCTCAAAATGGTCACCTCTTTTACGCCAAATTGCTCGGCCAGATGATCGATCGATTTGCCGGTGGCGTATTCATCGGCTACCAGTTCATGCTTCTGTTTGGTGGATGATCGTTTCACCCGTTTTTCGAGATTTTTTTTACGTTCGGGCACGTCATGATCTTCTGCAAACGCAGAAACGACCCGTAAAAAATCGGATCCGTATTTGCTCATTTTGGCACTGCCCACACCGTAAATGCCCATCAGCTGCTCTTCGTTTTGTGGAAAGTAATAGGCCATCTCCATCAATGTGGTATCGGGAAAGATCACATATGGCGGTACATCCTGGCGGTCGGCCAGCTCTTTGCGCAGGTTGCGAAGCTGGTCGAAAAGCTCCTGATTATGCTTGTTTTGAATGACATCACTGGTTTTAGGTTGGCCGTCATCCAGCCCGGTGGTTTGGGTACGGTCCAGCACACCGGTAAGGTGCTCATCACCCTTCAATAACGCCTGCGCCGACTCCTGAAGCTGCAGGCTGCCATAGGCCGGATCTTTTTTCAGGTACCCGTTTCGAAGCAGCAGCCGCGAGAGTTGTACCCACTGGTTTTTACTCCATTCCATTCCAATTCCGTAGGTGCTAAGCTCGTCGTGGCCGTTGGATAGTACTTTTTTGGCGGAGGAACCGCGTAAAATATCGGCGATATAGTACGCCCCGTACTGCTGGCCGGTCCGGGCAATGCAGCTCAGGTATTTTTGAGCCTGCTCGGTATAATCCTGCGTAGCGCCATCCTGACGCAGGCAGTTGTCGCACATGCCGCACGTTTGCTGTTCTGGTGTTTCGCCAAAATATTCCAATAGCGGAATCCGCCGGCAGTCGTCGTACTCCAGAAAATGAATCAGTTTCTCCAGATGGTTAATGGCAATCTCTTTTTCGGTGCCCTCTTTTTGGTTGATGAAGTATTGAATCTTGCCCTTATCGGTAAGGCTGTAGAGCAGCAGGCAGTCGGCCTGCAGCCCGTCGCGGCCGGCGCGGCCAATTTGCTGATAGTACGACTCGATGTTCTGCGGCATATCGTGATGAATCACAAAGCGGACATCCGGCTTGTTGATGCCCATTCCGAACGCTACGGTTGCCACGATGATGCGGGTATCATCGCGGATAAATGATTCCTGGTTGTGCGTGCGGGCCGACTCGGACAACCCCGCATGGTAGGGAAGCACCGAGTGCCCCTCCTCTTTTAGCTCCATGTACAGCTCGTCGACCTGCCGGCGCGAGAAGCAGTAGATAATGCCCGACTGTTTGGGCCGGGTGTAGAGAAAATCGAGAATTTGATCGGTCGGTTTCTCTTTGTCGGCCACTTTCAAAAGCAGATTTGGCCGGTCAAAGCTGGCCAGAAAGGTACTCGATTCGCGCATCTCCAGAATCGCTTTTATATCATCGCGAACGCGTGGCGTGGCGGTGGCCGTAAGTGCCAGACAAACCGCCTCCGGAAACGCCTTGCGGATCGTGGCCAGCTGCCGGTAGTCGGGCCGGAAGTCGTGCCCCCATTCCGAAATACAGTGCGCCTCGTCGATTGTAAAACAGGAGATGGTGAGCTCGTTCAACAAGTTACGAGTACTCTCCATCATCAGCGTTTCGGGTGCCAGATAGAGCAGTTGCACCTTGCCGGCACGTAACTGCGCTACATTTTTTTGATACTGCTCCGGCGAGAGTGTGCTATTCAGAAACAGGGCAGGTACCCCAAATGCGTGCAGCTGCTCTACCTGATCTTTCATCAGTGAGATGAGGGGCGATACCACAATGGTGACACCATCAAAAAGCAGAGCGGGTATTTGGTAGCAAAGCGATTTGCCGCCGCCGGTGGGCATAATTACCAGGCTATCGTTCCCCTGGAGTACGTTTTGAATGGCATCCTGCTGCAGCGGGCGGAAGTGGTCGTACCCAAAAGTGTTTTTCAGTACGTGTTTGGCTTGTTCGATCATAAAACTTGTTCGATCATAAAAAAGGTCGGGGTTTTCTTTCATTGTAAGATACCGGAAACGGAGATTCCTTACAGATCCGATTGCGATTTCCTGACCCCGCGCTGAAATAAGCGAGAGATCGCCGTCGTTGAAAACTTGTAAACGGGTTCATAGGTTTCGCAAAAACACTGTATCTTCTAAAAATCTCTGTTTTATGGGAATTTTTGTTTAAAAAAAGGAGCATTACATGATTGATACCATACAAATTACACGAACGAACGAGAGCCGGTTGAAGGACGTCGATTTTGACAATCTTGTGTTTGGAAAGGTGTTTGCCGACCACATGGTAGACATGACCTACAAGAACGGTGCGTGGGGCGAGCCGAAAATTCGGCCCTATGGCCCCATCTCCATTCATCCGTCCATGCACGTGCTGCACTACGGCCAGGCGATCTTCGAAGGGATGAAAGCGTATTACGTGGATGAGAACACGATTCACCTGTTCCGGCTGGAAGATCACTACCGGCGTATTTCGAACTCCTCGCGGCGCATGAGCATCCCCGAAATGGAGAAAGAGGTATTTATTGAAAGCATTAAAGAGCTGGTTCGGCTCGATCACGGCTGGGTGCCCAAAAAGCGCGGCCATTCTCTCTATCTGCGACCTTTCCTATTTGCCTCACAAGAGTATATTGGTGCCCGGGCCGCCGATGAGTATCGGTTTATGGTGATTACAAGCCCCGTGGCGGCCTACTACAAGGAGGGTTTTAATCCGGTAAGCCTTACCACTACTGATAAGTACGTGCGGGCGGTAAAAGGGGGCACCGGGTTTGCCAAGGCGGCCGGAAATTACGCCGGGAGTTTTTACCCCGCCCGGCAGGCTCAGGAAGCAGGGTATACCCAAATTTTATGGCTCGATGCCATGGAGCACCGATACATCGAAGAGGTAGGCACGATGAATATTTTCTTTTTGATGGATGATGTGTTGGTTACCCCACCCTTAGCCGGCACTGTTCTTCCCGGTATTACCCGCAGTTCCGTTCTGGCCCTTGCAGAGGAGTGGGGTGTTGATACGGAAGAGCGCCGCATTTCGATTGATGAGGTGTTTGACGCTCATAAAGCCGGCCACCTGAAAGAGGTGTTTGGATCGGGCACCGCGGCGGTTATCTCTCCGGTGGGACTGATTCATCACAATGGGAAAACCATTGAGCTGGACCAGGAACATATCGGGCCGTTTGCCAAAAAAATGTTCGATTCCATTACCGGCATTCAGTACGGCGAGCGTGAGGATCCGTTTGGCTGGGTTCACCCTATCCACATTTCGTAAGAAAGCCGACGGTGAGAGAATAAATAATACCCATGACACGTTTCATGTGCATGGGTATTCGTAACACCCATCTTAGTTCCCCCCAAGAAAAACCCGTTTGGCCATGCTGAACGGGTTTTTTGTTGGTGTCAGGTTTTTGGAGACGGAAGTTGCAGAGGTACGAAAAGGGGGAGCTCTCAAGTCCGTAGTTCCTTCGTTCGGAATCAGCCTGTTTCAGCGTACACGGTCCACCCCGAGGCGAACGCCACGCCGGGAGCCGTTGCGGTTTTGAGGATAGGAACTTGCCTTTTTTTCACACTCTATTCTTCGCTATAACGTATACGCACACAACGGCTTGCACTCATTTTCAACCGTGCGCACATCCCTCCCCGCACATTTTTTTTGTAACAAACGGCCCGGTTTCTGCTCTTTTTAGTAACCGCTCAGAAACCACACGCCATGCCGGGAGTAT
>JBLRWS010000025.1:0-35259 GCA_047921075.1 Balneolaceae bacterium
AAAACTCCCACCGCAGCATCGCGTTTACGTTCCGGCCGGGCATCGGGGCATCCCGGTTTTCCACGCGGTTCAGGTGGTCTCGATAGCGTTCGTTCAGCAGGTTATCAAACCGAAGGCTCAGGGTGAGCCCGCCGGCAAACCGCATGCCCGCATCTGCGCCCACCAGCACATAGCCCGATGTAGACTCCTCGTTCGGTGCCACACGGTTTTGCCCATCGATTAACGATACCCGGGGTCCCGCCCATACCGCGCCATTGTCGTACATCACAGCGGCACGTGTTCGCAGCGGCGGCATAAACGTGAGATTATTGCGCTCGCCGGAGCGTTCGCGGCCACGCACAAAATCGGCCCCGGTCGTCACCATCCAGTCAGAAGTAATTCGCAGTGAGGCTTCCGCTTCAAACCCCCAGACGATGGCATCTTTCGAGCGGTACTCGAATACGGGCAACCCGCTCGCCTCATGAATCTCCCCGGTGGGGGTAAAATCCACAAAGTTATCGATGCGATTGGCGAACAGAGAGAGCTCCCCGCTGAACCGGCGTGCAGTGTAATGGGCAAAAAGATCGCCACCCAGACTAATCTCCTTATCCAGTGTCGGATCTCCGATATCAAACGAACCTGCCGCCGCATGTGGTGCAAAGGAGTAGAGCTCTTCGATGGTAGGTGTTCGAAATGCGCGGGCCAGCTGCATGCCGATCTCCCAGTTGGCAGCCGGCTTCACATTCAGGCCCACAGCCCCGGAAAAAATCATATCGCTGCGATCTTCAAATTGCGTGGCGTCCGGAAATAATTCGTTTGGATTCACATTCGTCTCCTTCCACTCTGCACGAACACCTGAACTGAGGGATACACGATCGCTCAGCCGGTACTCTTCAAACAGAAAGACCGCTGCAAAAAAACCGTTGGCATCGGGGGTAAGGGCCTCTGAGCCACTCACCGATAAATCTGTGTAGTTGAAACTGAAACCGAGCGCACCCTGCAGCGAACCCACCGGGCGGTGGCGCAGCAACAGCGAACTGCTTACCGACTGCTGCTCGAACCGGATCTCCAGCTCTTCACGAAGGGTATTGCCCTGCATCCGTTCAATCTCTATCTCATCGTGTGCGTAATCGCTGTAGTGGACCCGCAGTTCGGCAAGTTCTATAAACCGGTCACTCCGCAGGGTGGTAATGTTCTGCAGGTTCACGCGGTTCATTCGAATCTCAATCGACTCGTCGGCGTCATCAATCGCCTCAGGCAAGCCGTAGTCAATATCCATTCCGTTTATGGAAAAGCCGGTTTCAAGATTCCCGCTGCGATACCCAAAACCGGCACCGTAACTAAGGCTTTCGAGCGAGGTATCGGGCAGGCGGCCCTCGGGGGTGCGAAGGTCACCCCCATCTCGATAGATCATGCGGGCCGATGCTGCGATCCGCTCATCTCCCTGCTGCACACGCAACAGTCCTGCTCCCATATTGTTCATGGTAGAGAGTTGGGTTGCCACACTCCCTGTTGTGCCGGCCTCCCACTCGCGGGGCATATCGCTGGTAAACATGTTTACCACACCGCCAATGGCACTGGAGCCGTACAGCAGGCTGGCCGGACCGCGAACAACTTCCACCCGGTCCATCGCCAGCGGATCGAGCCCAATAGCGTGATCTACCGCTGTAGCCGAAAGGTCGCCCATACGCTCTCCGTTCTGAATGACCAGCACCCGGTCGCCATCAAAGCCGCGAATCACCGGGCGTGTTGTGGCCGGGCCAAACGAACGAGACGCCACGCCGGGAGAGCCATTGAGGATATCGCCCAGTCCGGCCGCCGCATTTCGCTGCAGCGTTTCCGCGTTAAACGATTGCGCCGGCTGATATTGAATATTCCGGCCTATCGGCGAGCTGGTAACAATCACATCACCGCCCATCAGCACAGTCGGTTCCAGCTGTATCTGCAGAGCGTCCGCAAGCGGCAGGGTGATGGTTCTCGTAAGAGGCTGATAGCCAACGGCACGAATGATCAATGTGTATGTGCCAGACGGCATGTCACGAATTTCAAAAAACCCCTCCAGATCAGTCGCCACACCGCGGGCTGTTTCGTCTACCACCACGGTAGCACCGGGTATGGGTTCATCATCAGCTGCCGATACCACCCAGCCGTGAGCCACCTCTTGTGCCTGCTGCCCGGCCGCAGACGCACACATTAAAAACACACAGGAAACCAACCAGATACCAAACTTCATACAGCAAGATTTAATTTTTTAGCCTTGCCTAAATATATAATTTTAGCCGAGACTAAAAAAGAAATTTAATCGGTTGGTTCTGCATCGGTAAAATCACCGGCTTTCCACACAGCGCGGGCACTCCACCCACTCCTCACTCGGTATCTGTTTGATGGCGGCGGGGCTGTTCCCTTTCTCAAAGACAGGCCTGAACAGTACATTCCCTTCGGAATGCTCGCTGCCGCAGGTGTGGCAGCTCGCCTCGTGATCCATTCGGATGGGGGTATAGCCGGCGATCACCCAGCCATCATGCCCTTGATGGGCAGCCAGACTCTCCAGCGCGGCGCGTACCGTTTGCGATTTGTTTCCGTCGTAAAATGTTGCCGACAGGCGGTTCAGCAGGTCAACCGTGGCATCATCGAGTGTAAAGTTGAGTCGTTTCATACCGTCGCGTGCTCTTTTTCGGTTGACGATTTGCCGGTTGATTCCGGATTATCCCCGGTTGAATCCACCACCGGGTGGTGGCGATGCGATTTGATGGTGCAGAGCTGATGGTGGCGGTAGTTGCGCCAGTGGCCACGGATAAGCAGCGCGCTTCCCGCCAGGGTAGCGGCCGTTTCCACCCAAAACCCGAGCCAGTAGTGGCCCACCAGCCAGCCAACAGTGATCAACACCAGGCCGGAGACAAGCTGAAGGGTGATGCTCCGGTTGAAATGGCTTCGCTTTGCCGCAAAATAGACGGTAGGGGCAATGAGCAGGATAAAGATCGGATGCACCCATTCGCTATACACCGGAATGGCCAGAAGCGGCATGAGGGCAATCGACACCGGTAAAAAAAGACAATGGATGGCGCAGATCGTGGAAACGGCCAGGCCAAACCGATCCCATAAAATAGAGGCTGTTATGCTTTTTGATGACAAAGCGGGCAGGATGATTGTGTACAGTAGTGTGTATAAAAGTACACACTATTCATTCCCAATAGCAATCACTCTTTTTTGTCGGCAGGCGGGGCTTCGTCTCCATTATCCGCACCGTCTTCGTTACGGTGGGTGTCGGAGGCCGGGCGACCCGATTCCTCAGCCTGCTGATCGGGCGTACCCTCTTCGGCGTTTTCGCCATCAGGTTCGCCTTCATCCTTCTCATCGCCTTCACCGCCGTGGAATTTCTCGATATACTCCTCGATGATGGCATCGGCTTCTTCATCCTCTTCGAGCTCCATCTGCCGTTCCATCAGCAGGCGGCGATGTTCGGCCATGTCGTCATCTTTTAAGATCTCGTCGATTTCGCGCGGTTTCGGCAGTTCATCTACAGTATTGAGCCCAAAATGCTTTAAAAAATAGTCGGTGGTTTTATAGAGCAGCGGTTTACCGGGCGAATCGGCACGGCCCGACACCCGGACCAGCATTTTTTCAAGAAGCTGCCGTAAAATGTATCCCGAATCCACGCCTCGGATTTGATCCACTTCCGGCTTGGTAATCGGCTGGCGGTAGGCAACAATAGCGAGTGTTTCCATGGCCGACTGCGACAACCGGCGATAGGCATTTTCGTGCTGAAAGATGCTCAGCCACGGGTGGTATCGATCTTGGGTAACGAATGTGAAGCCACCCGCTACCTTGTCAATCCGAAACGAGAGGCCGTTCTCTTCGTAGCGGTTGTTTAATTGGTCGATAATGGCACGGACGGTTTTTTCATCCAGCTGCAGTTCATCTTCTCCCTGCTGAACAATGTCGGCAATCTTCTCCCAGGAAATTGGGTCAGGGCTTGCAAATACAAGCGATTCAATTACGGCGGTAAGCCGTGTACCGTCAACAAATTGATAGTCCAGCATCGGTGAAAAAATAAAAGTTGGTCAGAAGTGGCAGAAGATAGAATCTTTTCCCGAGAACTGCACAAACCGGGCGGCTAACACTCTTGTACAATAAAAAAGCCGTCGCTTCCCTGCGATTGATAGAGCGGCATCAGTATAAATCCGCCGCAGGGCGCCAAGATGGCTCCGGTGCGATCGTCGGCCAGCCAGTCTCCTTTTTGGATGCGGTCGAAGTTTTGAAACCCGGGGCGCATCACAAACTCATCGCCCGGTTCAATCAGGTGCTGATAAGCCAGTTCCACCCGATTTGGCAGATGGTTGGCCGAGCGGCAAATTTGTTCCCTGAAAGAGCCAAAATCGCTCAGAGCATCCTCCTCAATCATTCCAAACCGTTCCAGCATCAACATCAGGTACGACACCATGTTTAGCATGGTTCCCGGCTCGTGATGCGACCCGCCCTCGAACGCCATGGAACAGTGGCCCTGATCATGAAAATAACGAAGTGCGGTGCCCTGCAGGGCGTCATCAATCCCAAAAATAAGCGGCACCGTAAGTGTTTCGAGGGTTTTGCGGTGGGGTGCGCTGCGCGGGGTAATGACAAAGAGTCCGCCCGGCGCAGAGAAGGAGTGCAGATCAACCAGAATAAGTTCCCGCCCCGACGCGGCACAGCGATCGAGTAACCCGAGCAGCTCTTTCAGTTCCCGACGTTCGTGCGAGTGAAGCTCTTCGGCCGGGCAGCGGCGGATTTTGTCCAGAATACTGGGAAACCAGATGCGGTTCATATCCTCATCAATATAGCGCACACCGGCACTGACCGCCCCGACATTGGCAACCAGCCCGATCCACTCGCCCCGCTGTATGCCACCGGCAGCCGTTAGCAGTTCATCGGTTTTACGAAGCGCAGCCAACCCGTATGTCTCGTTACCGTGCATGCCGCAAAGTGCAATAAACAGCGGCCCTTCCCGGTCGGATTTGGAATGGCTCAACACCCGGTCTTGAATATCGGCGGTAACAGTTGCTTTAGACGGCATCAT
This sequence comes from Balneolaceae bacterium, assembly GCA_047921075.1. GTDB lineage: Bacteria > Bacteroidota > Rhodothermia > Balneolales > Balneolaceae > JBLRWS01. Next base: position 5,033 of record JBLRWS010000025.1, read on the forward strand.
CATTTCGTATCGGTTGAATCAGATTCGTTGCCGGAATGCAGCCGTTTGAGCAGGCGCTTGGTGATGGTCATGTAATTCTGTTCGGTAATAATACCCACCAGCCGGTTGTTTTTTACCACCGGAAGGCAGCCGATTTGCTGGCTCCACATAATGTCGATCGCCTCCAGAATAGAGGCTTCGGGGTGGATGGTTATCGGGTTTTTAATCATGATATCTTCTACAGAAAGGTCCGGCTTGGCCTGCTGGTTTACAATGTCGCTATAGCTTCGAAACACCATCCTCATCGACACAAGCCCCACCAGATGTTTGCTGTCGTCCTCTACCGGCACATATCGGATGCGGCGCCATTCAATCAGGTTGGCTACCAGTTCCATAATATCTTCTTTCTGCACCGTAAACAGATCGGTGGTCATAAACTCTTCCACCAGCAGCGAAGATGGCTGCCACATCTCCATATCGTCAACCCGTGCCAGCCCCCACTTGTGAACCGGCTCCCCTTTTTTCTGATTTTTGATCATCGCGTTGGTAACAGCCGTGAGCGCCTGCTCGCGCGTCACATCTTTCGAAAGCTTGTTGAACGACTGAATCATCCAGTGGCTTCCGGTTTGTGCTGCTTCGGCCCGCTCTTCAATTACATCGAGGTAACTGCTGATGTCGCCTTCATCAACACCCGCTTTGCCCAGCCCCTCTTTTGCGATCGGCAGCAGCTCGTTGCAAATCAGGTCTACAGCGGTATAGCGCTTGTCGTTTACCCATCGGAACTTGGTATCCAGCCCCATTTTGGAGGCGGCAAAGAAATTCATTTTGGCGTCATCAAAATCGAGATTCTGACGGATATCGGGATAGTGATCGCCCATGCCGTTCAGCAAACCGAGCCAAAATGCAGCATTGGCCATTTCGTCGGTTACGGTAGGCCCCGAGGGAAACACACGATTTTCAATTCGTAAATGCGGTTTTCCGTTGCTGATGCCGTAACAGGGGCGGTTCCAGCGATACACCGTGCCGTTGTGTATCTGAAGGGCCATGAGCTCCGGCACCTCTCCTTTTTCCATCATCGCCTCCACATCTTCATCGATTTCCGAGCTTAGAATAACCCGATATCGGGCGATATCTTCCTGATAGATTTCCAGAATCGACTCGTTCAGCCAGCTGTTGCCGAATGTAACCCGCGGGCTCGAATCGCGGAGGTGGTCGCCTACTTGACGGGTATCAACCGATTGATGAAACAGGGCGATCCGCGTTTCGCTCCAGAGTCGTTTACCGAACAGAATGGGCGAGTTAACCGCACTGGCAAGCACCGGCCCGGTAATGGCCTGCGCGATGTTGTATTTCTGAACAAACTCTGAGGGGTTTACCTGTAAATGCACCTGAAAGCCGGTATTGCACGCTTCCAGCAGCGGGGTATCGAACCGCATCAGCAGCTCGTCGGTACCTTGTATGCGCAGGTCGTACTCATCGCCGCGTAATTTGTTGATGGCATCGCACAGGGCGCTATAGCGCGGCAGCGGCGTAATGTTGGAGATATCCAGATCCGATTTGCGAATGGTGGGCAGCACACCCGCCAGCACAATATCCCCGTTAAACGCTTTGATCGCCTGACGAACCTTGTCGAGTTTCTCCTGAATGTTCGACTCCATCTCGCTCAGGCATTTTCCCGAAAAAAGAAGCGGTTTCAGATTGGCTTCGAGATTAAATGTTGCCAGTTCGGTGGTAAAACTTTTGTCATCCAGCGCCTCGAGCAGTTCCATGGCAATGGGCGCCGGCTTGGTGTTTTTGTCGATGAGGCAGAGCTCTTGCTCGGCGCCGATACGGATGGTATCAATCTCAAACCAGTCGTCCTCGAGCATACGCCCAATAGCGCGCACATCCCGCAGCAGATATTTCAAAAATTTCTGCGACTGCTCTTTGTTTTCCGGAACCTTAACGCGCTCTTCGCCCATAAGAAGTGATCTGATTTGTGGATGTCTAAATAATTGAATATTTGAGCCGTAAAGCAAGTAGAAGTTTACCCGGCGTCCGGCATTGCTTCTGCTGCTGCACTATTCAATGGCGTCCACATCTACATTAATGCGCACCCCGCCCGCACCTTGTGGCTTGCGGGTTTCGTAGAGCTCAAAGATCCGGTCCAGCAGCCCTTCGATCTGCGTGGCACTCCAGCTTCGTTCCGCTTTGAGGTGCGCCTCCCACCGATGCTGGCCGTGCATCCAGGGAATCACCTCCGGCGAGGGGCCCATCACCCGCTCCGCACCGGCGGCCTCCTTCATGGCCCGCGTAAAGGCCTCGGCCGCCTCCCGCGCCAAATGCTCGCGTTTATGGCGAAACTGAAACGTAATAAATCGTGAGAAGGGCGGATAGGCCAGCTCGTAGCGACTCTGCATCTCTTGTTTGGCAAAGCCGGTGTAGTTGTGTGTTTGTGCAAACAGCACCGACGGGTGCTGCGGCTTCCAGGTCTGCACAAACACGCGCCCCGGTTTCTCGGCGCGCCCGGCACGGCCCGCTACCTGGCTCAGCAGCTGAAACATCCGCTCGCCCGCCCGAAATGAGGGGAAAGCAAGCTCCGTCTCCGCATTTAGTACACCCACCACCGTTACATTGGGGAAGTTCAGCCCTTTGGCCACAAGCTGCGTGCCGATCAGGATATCGGCATCGCCCTTTAAGAAGGAGTCGTAGAGCTGCTCGTGGGCCAGCTTTCCCGAGGTGGTATCACGATCCATCCGCAGCAGCCGGGCGTCGGGAAAGAGTGCTGCTACCTGCTCTTCCAGCTGCTGTGTTCCCGTACCCTGAACGGTTAATTCGTCCGATCCGCACTTTTCACAAACGCGATCTGCCCGCCGGGAGTAGCCGCTGTAGTGGCAGAGCAGAATGTTCTTTTTCTTGTGATAGGTGAGAGTGGTAGCGCTGTGCGGACTCTCCGGTATATGCCCGCACGCCTCGCACAGCAGGTACGAGGCAAACCCACGCCGGTTGTAGAGTAAAATAGCCTGCTCTCCCCGTTCCAGTGCCTCCGTAAGCTGTTCGTGCAGCTCCACCGTAAGCGGGCCCCGCATCGCCGACTTGTACTCTTTCAGATCCAGAATGCGCACTTCGGGCATCGTTCCCGACGGGCGGCCCGGCAGCGACAGGTAGTGATGTTTTTTCTCTTTGGCGGCCAGCAGTGTGCTCATGGCCGGGGTCGCGGAACCGAGTACAATGACCGCATTCTCTTTGCGTGCCCGAACAATGGCTACATCGCGGGCATGATAGCGCGGTGCCGGATCAAACTGCTTGTAGGAGGCGTCGTGCTCCTCATCCACTACAATCAGACCCAGTTGTTGTACCGGTGCAAATACCGCCGACCGCGGGCCGATAGCGATCCGCTTTTTGCCCGATTGCAGATCCTGCCACGCCTCGTATCGCTCCCGATCAGAAAGCCGGCTATGGAGTACCGCAATCTGATCCCCAAAAATGTGAAAAAAGCGGGCAACCGTCTGCGGGGTAAGGGCAATCTCGGGCACCAATACCAGGCCGCCGCGCCCCTGCTCCAGACATAATTTAAGCGCGTGGATGTAGACTTCCGTTTTACCGGAACCGGTAACTCCGTACAGCAGAAAACTGCCGTACTTTTTTTGATCCAGCGTTTGCCGGATCGCATCGAAGGCCACTTCCTGCTCCGGCAGCAAGGTTTTAATCGCTGACGGATCGTACGGCAGTGATGTACCACTGTTGCGGCGTACCTCTATCTCCTTCGCTTCAATCCAGCCCTCTTCTTCCAACCGGTTAAGGGTGTATGGCGTAATCTTCTCATCCTCCAGCAGGGCGGTTTGCGGGGCCGGCAACGTATACGCCTGAAGTGCCAGAAACGCCTGTTTCCATTTGGGCGGATTCGACTCTTGCCGGATGGCGGCGCAGATCTCATCCACATCTGTGCCATCTGCACAAAGCCAGTGCTTGGTCTGCTTATAGCGAACACTCTGGCGCGGCTCTTCCCAAACGGTTACCGCCCCCTCATTCATCAGCTGCGTAAGAAGTTTGTTGCGGCTGCTGTTTCGCCACCGTTTTCGAGCGGACTGAAGGGACATCTCCTCACTCTGTACCGCGTCCAAAATCTCCTCCTCTTCGCGCGAGCGTACCCGCTGTTGAACCTGACCGATCCGCAGCATTTTTTCGGATGAAAAGTTCAGCCCCACCGGAAGCGCAGCCTGAATCACTTCCCCGAGACTGCAATAATAGAAGCGATGCATCCACTCGCAGAGTGACAGCGTAGCAGGAGTCAGTATTGGCTCCTCGTCGAGCCGGCGGGCTACGGCACGGGTTTTAAAATCGGGGCGTTGGGAGTGTACGCGCACGATCATCCCGATGGCGTATTCCGATCGAAGAGGTACCCACACGCGCATTCCGGGTGCGCATCCGCCATCGTCGGTGTGGTAGGTAAACACCCGGCGCACGGCTGTGGGAAAGGCGATATCAACATAGAGCGTAGACGACATATCCCGCAAAGCTATGCAATATGCAGGCAAGATGTGACGGGGATTTTTCGGTGATGGTGAGGCGGCTTCATCACCGGGGCTAAACCGGCACAGAAAATTCACCCGAAACGAGCGGGTGCGCCATCGGTTCTCCACCTCGAAATAGAAACCCGGATCGGAAATAACACGCTCGCGGCTGCGCGTGGTGCAGGGGAATACACAAAGCGGTTTATATCGAACCCAATGCCCCGTATATTTCTTTTTTTGAAGACTCCGTAGTTCAACAGGATAGAACGAAAGCCTCCTAAGCTTTAGATCTGGGTTCGAGTCCCGGCGGGGTCACAACTTACGGTAACGCCAGCCTGCTTCAATCGCGATTCAAAATCGGTACAATTGTTTTTGAATCGGGGAACGTACTTCGTCGAAATTTCCTTATTTTTCGCCCTTCCAAAACAGATTCCATTATGTTTTCACCCGACCAACTGGCGTCAATTCAGACCATCCCCACGCCGTTTTATTATTACGATATGGAGCTGCTGCAGCAGACGCTGGATGCGGTGCAAAAACACGGCCTCTCGCGCGGCTATCACGTTCATTTTGCCTTAAAGGCCAATAACAACGAACGGATTTTGTCTGCCATCCGCGATGCCGGGCTCGGTGCCGATTGCGTAAGCGGGCGCGAAATTGAGAAAGCGCTGGACGTCGGGTTCACTCCCGAGCAGATCGCATTTGCCGGTGTTGGGAAAACCGATGAGGAGATCGATACCGGCCTAAAGCACGATATTTACTCGTTTAATTGCGAATCGGTGCAGGAAATTGAGGTATTGAACGAGCGAGCCGCCCGCATGGGTAAAACCGTGAACATCTCGGTGCGGCTCAATCCCAATGTGGAAGCCAAAACCCACAAATACATCACCACAGGGCTTACAGAAAACAAGTTTGGAGTCAACCCCGAAAACCTGCCGGAGCTGTTTCAAAAACTGCCGGAACTTACGCACGTAAAGGTGACGGGTATTCACTTTCACATCGGGTCTCAGATCACCGACCTGCAGCCGTACATCGATCTGTGCGAAAAGGCGAATCACTTTCAGGAGCTTTTCGAGTTGCGCAATTACCCGCTCAGCCATATCAATGTAGGCGGCGGATTTGGAATCGATTACGGCGATCCCGACGGCCATTCCATCCCCGATTTCGACTCTTTTTTCTCCGTTTTTGAGCGCCATTTGAAGTTGCGGGATAATCAGCAGCTGCACTTTGAGTTAGGGCGCAGCGTTGTAGGGCAGTGTGGCAGCCTCATCTCTCGAGTGCTCTTCATCAAAAAAGGGATCACCACCAATTTTGCGATCATTGATGCGGGCATGACCGAGCTGATTCGCCCCGCGCTCTATCAGGCCAATCACGCCATCACCGCTCTCACAAGCAGCAAGCCCGAGAGTGTGTACGATGTGGTGGGGCCTATATGCGAAACATCCGATACCTTCAGCAAAAAGCTCTCCCTTCCTGAATTGGAACGGGGTGATCTGGTAGCCATCCGCAGTGCCGGAGCCTATGGCCAGGTGATGAGCAGCGATTTTAACCTGCGCGATCGCGCAAAAGCCATCTTTTCCGACGCGTTGTAGAAACGGCTTTCGTTACGCGTTCGCCATCGATTTACCTTTTTCCTGCCCTTCGCGAATAGCCAATTGACCACATCCCGCATCAATATCATCGCCGCGGCTGCGGCGCACGGTAGCGGTAACACCCTGCTTTACCAGTGTTCGCATAAATCGGTTCAGCCGCTCTTCCTGAGCCCGCTGCAGCGATACACCCTCCACATTGTTGTACATGATGATGTTCACTTTTGATGGTGCCCAAAACACGATTTGAGCAAGCTTCCGCGCATCCTCTGTCGTATCATTAAATTCGTTGAAAAGCAGATACTCATAGGTGATCGGATTGCCGGTTCGCTGATGGTACGCTTCCACGGCCTCTTGCAGCGCCTCAAGATTCAGCTTATTGTTGATCGGCATGATCGTGTTGCGCTTTTCGTCATCCGCAGCGTGCAGCGAAATAGCCAGATTGATACCAAGATCGAGCTCCGCCAGCTGCTTGATCTGCTTGGTGAGCCCAACAGTTGAAATGGTAATACGCCGCGGAGAGAGCCCGATTCCATTTTCATGGGTAATAATCCTGACCGATTCCACCACCGCGTTCATGTTGTGCAGCGGCTCGCCCATGCCCATGTATACAATGTTTGTAATTCCCTTGCCAAATGCATCTTCAGCAACCTCATTGATGATCTGCACCTGGTCTACAATTTCGCCGTGGGTCAGGTTTCGGAAAAAGCCCATTTTTCCGGTTGCGCAAAAACTGCATCCAAACATGCACCCTACTTGTGATGATACACAGACCGTAAGCCGGTTTGCAGCACCATCCGGATAAAAATCGGGAATGAGTACCGCCTCCACTTTGTACTCTTCCGGGCCGTCGAGGGTAAACAGAAACTTAATGGTACCATCTTTGGACTGCTGCCTGCTGTGCACAGAAATACGGCGGATGGTGGCGATGTCATCGAGTTTTGCGCGCAGATCCTTGCTCAGGTTGGTCATCTCATCAAACGAGGATGCCCCTTTTTGATAGAGCCACTGAAACAGTTGGTCGGCACGATAACTCTGCAGCTCAAGATCGTCGCAAAAGCGTTGTAGTTCGTCTGCGGAGAGGGATTTCAGATCGGTTTTTTGGGTGGTGGTGGTCGTCTCTTTCATAGCTTGAAAGATACAAACTATGTGAGCAAAACCGTAATGATCGGAATTACATCCCTTTATTTACGAGCTCGTGAGCAGCGGCCATCAGCATCTCTTGGTCGATTTTATCCCGGTGATCGGCCTTGGTAAACGAAAAGACAACTTCGCCCACATCATTTGTTAAAAAGACAGACGGTGCGGGTAACAGATTGTGATCGTGGCCTGAACGAGCCTGAATGTCCATGCCGTTTCGGCGCATGTTTTCCACTTCACGGTCATCTACGCGAAACGCCACGCCAAACATACGGGCAGCCTGCATGCGGCTATCTGAGAGCAGTTTGTACCCGATTCGCTGATCCTCAAGGGATTGCCGCAAATACTCCGGCTGATCGGGACTGATCGCCACAATGTGAATTCCAAGTCGGTACAGTTCATCCTCAATACCGATTAACTCATTTAACTCGGATGTGCAAAACGGGCACCATCCCCCCCGATAAAAAACAAACAGAGACTTTTTGGAAGCCAGCTCTGCCAGGTTTTCCTCATGCCCAAAAGGGCCCTGCAGTGAAATATTGGGCACATAGTCACCCAATTTTAATGGGTTCACATCGGCCTCGTTATTGGGTATCGATGGAGAGCCAGCACATCCCGCCAGGAGGATGATTGCTGTTAAAAGAGAGAGAGAAAATTTCATGGGTCGCCTGATAATATACGAATGAATCACACCCAAGTATAAAAAGTGCTTGGGGTGAAGCTTTCACAAAACCGTAAAATATATGTAAAACGGTTAAAATCGTGGATTGACCACATTATTAAAGATAGAGCCAAACGTATAGCTCAATCCAAATGAGAGGCTAAAGTCAAAAGAAGTAGGCCGCTGTACTCCTCGAATGATCGATTCCGGATCGTTCGGGTCCACACCGGATGGCAACTCCAGAGAGAGTTGGTCATTAATCAGCCGATAGCGGCCCGAAAAACTAACCGACAATCCCCTGCGAATACGAATATTAAATGTGGGGTTTACTTCGAATCGGTTGATGGACGGATCGTGGAAGAAATGCAACCCCGACAAGCGAATGTCGATACGCCCCCATCGTTGGTCAAAACGCAGCCTCGAGCTCAACTCCTGCGACATGATAAACTCCTGATCTTTCAAAAAGATGGTGGTGCGAAAATAGCGGCGGTACATGGGCGTAACCTGATATTGAAACACAAACCGCCGCTGCTGGAATTCATCATAGGGAAACACATTGTACTCAATAGCCGGGGCAATGTAGGTGTTCAGCGCAATGTTGTTGACGCGGTTAAACTGGGCGCGGGCAAACCCGCCTACCGCAAAATGGTCGCCGATGCTGTAGGCTACCATATACCAGGTATCGCCCCAATCGCGATTGATATTGAGTGTACGGTCTGATAGATCGACCTCTCTGCGGCGCAATTCCCCGCGGGCAAATCCCCGAATATTCCAATCTTCGGTAACCCGTTCGGCCTCCAGGCCGGCAAAAAGTCCAAAATTTGTTTCCGTAGATTGGCCGCTCAGATTGGAACTCAAATTCACATCAAAGACCCAGCCGTTCCAGGGGTCGTCTACCTCTTCGTCATCGTCGGCCGCAACACCATCGGGAGCATCGTAAAAGATATCCATCGAACGGATGGCTACCGTATTCATCACGTAGGGAACCAGGCCAATTCGGATCATCCGGTTCAGCCCGATACGTCGCTCATCAGATGTATCGGTACTTGGCGAGGCGTAGCGGAGTGTGTCAGATCGGGTTACGCCCGGTTCAAGGCTGCTGAAAATGAGCGTAAACTCGCGCCCACCCCCACCGGTTCGCTGGTCGGTAATGTTCAGATAGATGGAGGCGTCATCCTGATCGCGCACATAATTCACAAAGGTGATATTGGAGCGGATGAACGTAACATCGCACGCAGAGCAGTCCAGATACACATTTGGAATCGGTTTAAGCTGGCCTGACTGAGCAAGAGCCTCACTCAGAGCCATCGTAAGAATAAGAAATACAAATCCCGTAAATGCGCGGATCACAGAGCGTTGTGGTTCAGTTGAGCTTCCTTTTTGCAACCGTTTAAAGTACGAACTACCAATCAAGAATTTCCAATCAAATCTCTACAAAATTGGCTATTTTGTTTCGTTTTAGGGGACTTTTACTACACATTACAATTAAATCATCCAGTTTGAAGTTTATCAGCTCTCAGCTATCCTACTTTTTTGCCAACCGCAGAGCGCAAACCAACGTACGCAAGCTGTTCAAGTTTTTAGGGTTTCTGTTTCTGCTGTATGTCAGCTATGCCATTGCCTTTCATTATGTATCTCTCTACGAGGGCCAGGAGCACACCTGGCTCACCGGTTTTTACTGGACCATTGTAACCATGTCTACCCTCGGTTTTGGTGATATTGTATTTACAACCGACCTGGGACGTTTTTTTTCGATGCTGGTACTCTTTTCCGGTGTGATGTTTTTATTGGTAATGCTTCCCTTTACGTTTATTGAGTTCTTTTATGCGCCATGGATGAAAGCCCAAAACCAGGCAAGAGCTCCAAAAAAGCTGGATCCTGATGTAAAAAATCATGTGATCATCACCCGTCTCAATGCCGTAACCGACGCGCTTATAAAAAAACTCACCGACTATAAAATTGACTACGCCATCCTGGAGCCCGATCTGCAAAAAGCGGTCGATCTGTCGGATTTGGACTACAAAGTTATTAACAGCGATGCCACCGATTACGACACCTACAAGGGGTTGAATATTGAACATGCATCGCTGGTGGTTGCTGCGGGAACCGATCAGGAGAATACGAACGTGACGTTTACGGTAAGGGAGTTTAATAAAGAGGTAAATATTGTATCGACCGCCGCCTCGGGCGACTCCCTCGATATCATGAAACTTGCCGGTGCCAATCATGTGATTCAGATGGGTGAAATTCTTGGGCGTTCGTTGGCGCGACGAACACTTGGCGGAAATGCCCGGGTTCACGTCATCGGCCACATCGACCAATTGGTGATTGGCGAAGCGACCGTACAGTACACACCGCTGATTGGAAAAACGATCGCCGAAAGCCAACTGCGCGAAAATACGGGCGTAAACATCGTTGGATTGTGGGAGCGCGGAAAATTCAAAGAGCCCTATCCTGAGTCCGTCATATCCGAAAAAACCGTGCTTGTGCTCGCCGGTTCCGTAGAACAGATGCGGGCCTATGATGAACTGGTGAGCATCTACAACGTGTCTGACCACCCCGTGGTTATTATTGGCGCGGGCCGCGTGGGGCGTGCGGCCGCAAAGTCACTGAAGGAGCGGCACATTGATTACCGGATTATTGATAAAGACCCATCGCGTATAAAAGACAAGGAAAAATACATCCTTGGCGATGCCGCCGACCGATCTGTGCTGAACCGCGCCGGGCTGGATGAGGCCCATTCAGCACTCATCACCACGCATGATGATGATATTAATATCTATCTGACCATCTACTGCCGGCAGCTTTGCCCCGATATGCAAATCATCAGCCGAGCCAATTACGAAAAAAACGTGAATACTCTGCACCGCGCCGGTGCCGATTTTGTGATGTCGTACGCATCGATGGGTGCAGGAACGATTTTCAACATTCTGGAAGGGCAAGACCTTGTGGTACTGGCCGAGGGGCTCAACATCTTTAACCATAAGGTGAACAAGCGGTTGAAAGGGAAAAGCCTGATTGAATCGGATGTGCGGCAACAAACCGGCGCTACAGTAATTGCTATTAAGCTGGAGGGAGAGATGCTGATCAATCCCGACCCGTACCGGAAACTGGAACTAAACGAAGAGCTGGTACTGATCGGCACCGGCGCTGCCGAAAAAGCATTTACCGAAAAATACGAATAAACCTGAGTTCGATTATTAATGTTCTTTTTTAGGAGTCAAAAAGTCCCCTCCTCCTCAAGGAGGGGCTCCTCTTTTAACCCGCGAAGCGATTTAAGGGTGGTTGAAACGGGGTTTTTGAGTCTTATTTGAGCTTAAAAACCTTATGGCTACCACCCCCGGCCCCTCCTACACAGGAGGGGAGTTCTTTTTGCCCTGATTTATAATCGAACTCAGGTAATAAGTACGCCTGGTCGGACAGGCCAGTTCTGAAGCTCAATTCTTCCAGAACCAAGGCGTGAAGAGCACCAATACGGTAAAGAGCTCCAGCCGCCCAACCATCATCAGCAGCAGCAGTACCCATTTGCCGATAATGGGAATCCCTGCATAGTTATCGGCAGGGCCAAATTCACCCCACGCCGGGCCGATGTTCCCCAGACTGGCAATACTGGCCCCGATAGCCGATTCCAGATCATAGCCAAGGGCACTCATCACCAGTGCGCCGGCTGCAAAAATGATGAAATACATCACAAAAAAACCGAGAATGTTTTTCAGGATGGGAGCGTCGATAATTCTGGGCCCGACATGTACCGGAAGTACCGCCTGGGGATGCATGATTTTCTTGATTTCCCGTTTGATGTTTTTGATGATGATGAGCAGCCGAATCATCTTCATTCCACCGCCCGTAGAGCCTGCACAGCCGCCGGTAAAAAACAACAGAAACAACAGAAATCCACCCAGGGGCATCCATAGAGTATAATCATCGGTGCCAAAACCGGTAGTGGTCACAATGGCCAGCACCTGAAATGATCCGTACCGCACTGCCTCGCCAATGCCGTAGCCGTCTACTTGCCAGAGAACCAGGCTTATCAACAAAATAAAAACAGCAACCAGCGCCGTGTAAAAACGCACCTCCCGGTTTTTAAACACGTCTGCAGCATTGCCGGTAAACAGCCGGAAATGAAGTGCAAAGTTGATGCCGGCCAGGTACATAAACAGGATAATAACCACATCGATATAAACTGAATCGAACGCGGCCACCGAAGCATCTTTGGTGGAGTAGCCGCCGGTGGCAAGCGTAGACATGGCGTGGTTAATCGCCTCAAACCAGTCCATTGAGGGATGCGCCCAAAGCAACAGATATTGCACGGCTGTCATCCCGATATAGACGCTCCAGAGCAGCATGGCTGTTTCACGAATCCGCGGCGTGAGCTTATCGGAGGTGGAGCCCGAATATTCGGCTTTAAACAGCTGCATACCGCCAATTCCCAACAGCGGGAGCAGGGCCAGGGTTAGCACAATGATGCCCATTCCACCCAGCCAGTGCATGAGCGAACGCCAGAAGAGCAGACTTTTATCCAGGGCTTCAATGGTGGGGTTTTGAATTCCCGCGGCAGTTTCGCCGCCCAAAATAGTAGCCCCTGTGGTACTTAGCCCGCTCATCGCTTCAAACACCGCGTCGGTGTAGGACGCCAACGTGCCCGACAGTGTAAACGGAAGCGCACCAACCAGCGAGCCCACCAGCCAGGTGAACGAGACAATCATGAACGCTTCGCGCATCCGCAGCTCTTCCCTGGGTTTCATCAACAGAAAAAGGGCCCCGCCTGCCGCCATTGCACCAAGTGCTGAAAGTAAGAAAGCGCTGGCTGATGCTTCGCCGTAACCCAGTGCAACCAGGTAGGGAAGCAGCATCGAGAGGCCAAAGAAGAAGATGAGCCCGCCCAATATGCCCACCACCAGTTTAAAATCGATGCGCGGGCGTCGTTTGGCGTCTGAGATCTGCTCAATCATGCAATCATACTCTCCAGTTTCTGGATCGCTTTGGATGTGGCAAATAGCAGAACGCGGTCGCCCGGCTCAATTTCCGAGTTTCCGGTGGCCACGATTGGTTCCCCGTTACGGATAATGGCACCAACAATGCTCCCATCGGGCAGCTTCAGTTTATAAAGCGGCTTTCCGGTTAGCGGAGACCCTTCCTTCACGTCCAATTCGAGAATTTCGGCTTTTACCCCGTTCAGCCCTTTCACCGTACGCATCATTCCTTCGCGGATTTTGCAGTGTATCTGGTCGGTTGCCGCGGCCTTCACGTTTACAATCGAGTCAATGCCGATGGTTTGGCCCAGCGGGATGTACTGCCCTTTCGACACCATAGCGACCGTTTTACGTACCCCCAGGTGCTTGGCCATCAGGCTTGAGATGATATTCGACTCCTCATCATCCGTCACAGATACGAACGCGTCCATCTCCTGGATCCCCTCTATTGCCAGCAGGTTTGGGTCGGTAGGGTCGCCATGCAACACCAGAATCCGGGAGTAGCGCTCAGCCATTCGCTGTGCCGCCTGCTCATTGGGTTCGATCAGTTTGATATTCCAGGAATCGGAGCTTTTCAACAGTTTTTCGGCCAGGAGTGCGCCTACTTCGGTGCCGCCGGCTATAAGTATATTGCGAAGAGACGACTCGCTGTGGCCCGATGCCTTGATCAGCCGCGAGGCGCCGTTAGGGTGGGTGATGGCGAAGATGTTATCCATCTTTCGCAGGCGAAACCCGCCACCCGGAATCACAGTCGTGCCACGCCGGAGCACCGCCACGACCCGAAAGTCGATATCGTCCATGCCGTCGGCGATCTCTTCGAGGGTGCGGTTGCTAAGTGCACACCCCTCCTCTACACGAAGGCCGATCATCTGAAGCTCTCCCCCGGCCAAGTCTACAAAATCGCTTGCTGAAGCGCGCTTTAGAAGTTGCAAAATCTCCTCGGCGGTGGTCTCTTCAGGATGAATAAGCACATCGATGCCAAGCTCGGAGGGGGAAAGCGGGGAGTCGGGGCGGCTGAGTTCATCATTGCGCACGCGGGCAATCACCGATTTCACACCCAGCCGTTTGCCCATAGTGGACGCGATAATATTCACCTCATCCACATTGGTTACGGCCACCATTAGTTCCGCATCACGAACCCCCGCCTCTACCAGAGAATTGGGCGAAGTGGCGCTTCCATGTACAGTTAGCACATCAAAGTTATCGGCTACCTGTTTCAGACGATGTTCATCTTCATCCAATACGGTTACCTTATGCTCCTCTTCGGTAAGCACTTTTACCAGCTCAAATCCGACATCGCCGGCACCGACTATCAGTATTTTCACGTTGATTACCCTTGGTTCACACTCGGAAACGAATGTAGAAAGCTTTTCTGCTCTTTCAAAGAGATGATTTTATGCAAATCTCTTCAGCAGATCCTCGCACTCATCCTGCAAAAATCCTCTGTACAAGGTTACATCTGCGAAAGCGTGCTTTTTTATCTCGGCAGAATCGAGGCGGATCTGTTTCATGTAGTTCGCAATCACACTGATCGGACAGCCAAAAATAACCACCGGAATATGTGCCCAAATCGCTGCGCTCATACACATCGGACACGGCTCGCAGGTTGTGTAGAGCGTGAAGCCCGACATATCGGACGCTTGAATACGTTCGCCCAGGCGGCGGATGGCCATGACCTCGGCGTGGGCAGTGGGATCGTGCAGCTTTTGGGTTTGATTGGCTGCGGTCACGAAAAGCTCATCGCCCATTGCAAGTGCCGCACCAAACGGGGTGCCACTGGCCTCTGCTGCCGAAATAGCCGCCCGCATAATGGCGTGATTCGGCTTGATGGTTGACACTTCCCCGCCGGCTGCCGTCATTTCAAATGGCGATTCAGGTACCGCTCATACACCTGATGCAGCAACAGGTAACTCTGTTGGTTGTAAGCTACCCCATGCGCGCCGGGCGGATAGATACGCACATCAATATCTTTGCCGGCATTGGTAAACGCCGTAAGCATCTGCATGGTGTTTTGAATGTGCACGTTCTCATCCATTGAAGAGTGCGCCACCAGCATATTTCCGGTAAAGTTTCGGGCGTGCGCCATCACGGAACTGTTGATATAATTCTCCTCATTCTCTTCCAGTGTACTCATGTAGCGCTCGGTGTAAATGGTATCGTAGAGCCGCCAGTCGGTTACCGGTGCCCCCACCAGTGCAGTAGAAAATACACCGGGGTGCAGCACCATAGTCAGTGCCGCCATGTAGCCTCCATAACTGTGCCCCCGAATGGCCATCCGGCCGCCGTCAATCCAGTCGTATCCGGCCAGGTAACGGGCGGTTTCGGCAAAATCGTGCGCTTCCCATTTTCCCAGATTTTTATACACGATCTTCTCAAAGTCGCGGCTGTAGCCACCGTTGCCACGGTTGTTCACGTTGGCAATAACAAAACCCTGCTGCGCCAAATACTGAAACCACGAACTGGTTTCGAACTGATTGTACACACCCTGCGAGCTTGGCCCGCCATAAATGGATAGCACGAGCGGATAGGATTTATTCTCATCAAAGTCGGGCGGCTTGATCAGGTAGCCATCCAGCTCCTGCCCATCGGATGTTTCGAATCGGAACAGCTCCCGCGGTGAGTATTGAAATTGATCGATGTATTCGGTCACGCGCTGGTTATCCACCATTTTCTGCAGCAACCGGCCGCGGCGGCCTTCGGTCGTTCGCAACTCCACCTGCGTTGGCGTTGAAACGTTCGACCAAGTGTCGATATAATAGGTGCCGTCGGGCCCCATGCTAATGTTGTGCATCCCCGGCTCAGCAGTATACCGCCGCATATCGGAACCATCGAACCGGATGGAGTAGAGGTGCCGCTCGAGCGGGCTCTGTTCGGTGGATTCAAAATAGATACGGCCGGTTTCGGAATTTACAGCAAACACGTTGGTGACCCGCCAATCGCCGGTTGTAACTTGGTTAAGCAACCGCCCACGGTAATCGTATCGATAGAGATGTTTGTAGCCGTCTCTATCCGACAGCCACAAAAACTCCTGCCGGTTTTCGGGGAAAAAGAAGTGATCGTCGATCCCGGCAAAAAAATCGAACACGTCGATCCATCCGTGATCGCTTTTTTCCTCCATCACCAAACGCCCTTCTCCGCTCCGAACATCAAAAAAGTAGAGCTTCAGCTCATTCTGTTGACGATTCATCCAAACCACAGCCAGCTCATGCGGGTTGCTGGTCCAATAGATTCGGGGAATGAGTCCGTCGCCAATATCGAGGTTCATCCAGCGGTTGGTATTGCCCGCCACATCCAGCACACCGATTCGTACGGTTGGGTTTTCCGAGCCCACCTTGGGATACGGAATGTCGGTATACTCGGGATAACTGCCTTCATAATCGGTAGAGATAAATCGCTCGATGTGATCTTCATCGCTCTGCCAATAGGCGATGTACCGGCTGTCGTGCGACCATCGCCACGCCTGCACCTGGCCAAACTCCTCTTCATACACCCACCCGAAACGGCCGTTAAACAAGTTGGGGGCGGAATCGTCGGTTAGCTGTGTTTCTTGTTCCGACTCCAGATCAAACACAAACATCTCGCCATCACGGTGATAGGCGATGGAGGTGCCGTCGGGGGAAAGCTCGGCCGTAAACGCCCCTTCTACAACAGGGCGAACGTCTCCCGTTTCCAGGGAGTACATATAGTAGTCGGCGTTGCCCGAATATCGCCATACCGGCTCAAAATTGGATTGAAAAATCAGAAACCGAAAATCAGATGACCATTGAAACGAGCGAAATTCGAACGGTTCATTGGTTCCGGGATACGCCACATTGGCGGATGTAAAGATCATTTCCTCCTCTCCGGTTGCCGGGTCAGAGAGATAGATATTGGTAGTGCCGGCTGCAAAATCGCGCACCATGTAGGAGAAACGATTGCCCCCCTCAACCCAGGTGACGTTTTGCGGGCCGCGGTCGCCGGTAAGCTGGCCGCCTGAAAACAGCGCATGCTGCAGGCTGGTGTAGCGATCGGGGTTTTGGCCCTGCAGGCCATCCGCTAAAAGGCTCAGGGTAAGGGTTATTGACAATAATAGAACCTGTAACAAACGGTTTTTCATAATGAGATCGGTTAAATAAGAGCGAGTCGCACCGGATCAATCAGTGCGAAATGGAATGTAGTAAACTGTGGGATAAACTGTTAGCCATCTATTTGGCTAATAGATGCCGGCAGGATCAAGTTGTACCGTAAACAACACGACTTGTTGCCCGAAGAATGGATTACATCAACCCTTTTGTGCCCAACAATCTCAATCCGTTTAGCACCACAATCAACGTACTGCCTTCATGGCCGATAACTCCCAGCGTAAGTGGCAGATCAACGAGAAATACACCGGCCAGCAGCATAATGATAACTGCCAAACTGAATACAATATTTTGTAAAACTACTTTTTTGGATTTACGCGACAACCTGGTCAGATAGGGAAGTTTGGTTAAATCATCGCCCATCAACACCACGTCGGCCGTTTCGAGTGCAACATCCGTACCGGCCGCGCCCATTGCAATACCCAGATCACTGACGGCAAGTGCGGGAGCATCGTTCACGCCATCGCCGATCATGGCAACCGTACCCTCGCGTTTCAGTTGCTCCAGAATCTTTACCTTCTCCTCAGGCAGCAGATCAGCATGCACCTCATCCAGATCGAGTTCTGAAGAGATACGATCGGCCACGCCCTGATTATCACCGGTCAGCATCACCATTTTTTTGATGCCAAGTTTACGAAGGTCCCGCAACGCCTCGGCCGACTCCGGGCGCAGCTGGTCGGCGAGCGCCAAGAGCCCGATGATCTCTTCATTTGAGGTGACCATCACCGCGGTATTGCCGGCTTCGCGAAGCTCTTGTTCGGCAGCCTGCACCTCCTCCGTTATCGAAATTCCAAACCGTTCCATCATCATTCGGTTGCCCACGCGAACCGGTTCCCCGTTCCACAGGCCGGAAATACCCCGGCCGGGATCGGCTTTTATCTCTTTCACCGGCAGCGGCTCGATCTCATGCTCAGATGCATAGTTTACGATTGCATCGGCCAGATGATGTTCGGAGTCGCGCTCTACACCGGCCGCCAGAGCCACCAGAAAATCCTCTGCCGTTTTGCTGTTTGCACCGGCTCGCTGCCGCCCTTTCGAGGTCGGAACAACCGCAGTCACTTCCGGATTACCCGAGGTTAGCGTTCCCGTTTTATCGAATGCGATAATGTCAATCTTTTCGGTCTGTTCTACATACACACCCCCTTTGAAGAGAATACCATTTCGGGCACCGTTTGCAATAGCCGACAAAATCGACGCCGGCGTGCTGATGACCAATGCGCATGGCGAGGCCACCACCAGCACGGTCATTGCACGATAGAACACCGAGTCGAAAGCCTGTTCCATCATCAGCCACGGAATCAGTACCAGAAGGGTAACAGCCCCGAGTACACCCACGGCATATACCGGTTCAAACTGGTCCAGAAAGCGCTGTGTGCGGGCTTTGTTGTCGCGCGCCTTCTCCACCAGTGATATGATCTTTGCCAGCGTGGTGTCTTCGGCGCGGCGGGTTACACGCACCACAATGCTTCCATTTTCGTTAAGCGTGGCAGCAAATACCTGGCTTCCGGGAGCCTTCTCAACAGGTGCACTCTCTCCGGTAATGGCCGCCTGAACAACCGTTGTATTACCCTCTACAACAATACCGTCTATCGGGATGTGTTCCCCGGGCTTTACCACAACCTGCTGGCCCGGCTCAAGCTGCTCTACCGGAATATCTTCCTCGCGGCCGTCGTCATGGCGTATCCGGCCGGTTGAGGGCCTCAGACCCATGATTTTCTCTATAGCGCGACGGCTGCGGCTCATCGCCAGGCTCTCCAGTGCCCCGCTCAAAGAGAATAAGAAGAGCAGAATAGCCCCCTCGAGCCATTGCCCGATAATGGCTGCACCAATCGCGGCGGCAATCATCAAAAAGTCGATGTTGATTTCGCCGTGACGCATGTCGTGCAGCGTCTCCTTCATGCCGTGGTAGCCGCCTGTTGCATACGCCACCACGTACCAGAACAGACTCATCGTTTCAGGCAGCAGCGGGGTGAAATCGGCCAGCACCCCGAGCAGTAATGCAACAAAACAGACGGCGGTAAGCCATACTTCTGTTTTTCCGTGTGTATGGTGATGTCCCATCGTTAGTCTGTGTTTGGCTTAGAGGTGGCGTGTTTCAGTGTTCGCTTAAGCTCTGCCAGGAGAAACATCACCACAGCGACAAACGCGACGGCAATGAAAAGCTGGTACAGCCACAGTTGAAAGCCGCTGCCGGACGCAGCGATCGTCCATTGGTACACACTGATACCCGAAAATATCAGAATTATCCAGAGGGCAGACAGATGCAGTACAGCACCCGCAGTGATGCGAATCTGCAGCTCAAGCGCTTCCCGTTGGTCGGCAGGTAGTTCGGGAAGCTTTTCTTTGTATGGGGCGTTCATGAATTTCATAGGCGCTCGTTTCATCCAACGCGCTATTGTGGCGATCATCAAAACCAAAATCGTTGTAATGAAAGGGCCCAGAAACCAGTAAATAGCCGTTTCTTCCGTAAAACGTGTAGGCTCGCCCGAGAGTGTAAAGTGGGCCGGGATACGATCGGGCAGTGACTCAAAAAAAAGAAGCGATCCGACCCAATAGACACCTGTAAACACCCCGTTGAGTACAAGCAACCGCTTTGGAAACTGCTTTTTCAAAACCATAGCTTTCTCTGTTTTACACCCGTTAAAAGACCCGTCTGCAGCAGAGTTTGTGCCATTCTCCGCTTTACATCGATTCCGCCAGATCCGACGCCTCTGCGACCAGCTTTTGAGCCTGCTCTTCACTGTCGGCCTCAGAGTATATCCGCAGCACCGGCTCGGTTCCAGACGGACGAACCAGTAACCAGGAACCGTCGTCTAAAATATGCTTCACGCCGTCCGTAAACTGCCAGTCGGTCACCTTGAGCCCGGCCAGTTCCGTTACCTGTCGGTTGCTGCAGTGCTCCATCATCGCATGCTTTTTGCGATCTTCGGTGTGCAGGTCGTTCCGGAAAGTGGCGTGCATGCCAAACTCGTCATAAAGCTCCTGTACCAGTTCGCTCAGCTTTTTGCCCGATTGTACCATCATTTCAGCAATCAGCAGGCCGATGAAGATTCCATCACGCTCCGGAATATGGCCTTTCACGGCGAGCCCGCCCGACTCCTCGCCACCAACCAGTACATCTCCATCCACAATTTTCTCGGCGATGTACTTAAAGCCGATGGGGGTCACCTCGATGGGCAAGCCGTACGCTTCGGCCTGGCGATCGAGCATGTTGGTGGTGGAAAAGGTTTTTACGATGGAACCGGTAAACCCTTTTTCCTGGCTCAGGTATTTTACCAAGAGGCTCAACACAAGATGGGAGTTCACAAAAGATCCGTTTTCATCAAACAGCCCCACCCGGTCGGCGTCGCCATCGTTTGCGATACCCAACTGGCAGTTGCTGTCGGGGATGAAGCGTGCAAACTCCTGCAGATTCTTTTCAATCGGCTCCGGCGCCTGGCCATGAAATGAGGGGTTCAGCTCGGCGTGAATCTCGTACACCTTACTGCCCAGCAGTTTTTTCACCAGGCCGATGCCCGAACCATACATCGGGTCGTGCCCTATGCGCATTCCGCTTTTCCGAATCGCTTCGATATCGATCTTTTCGCGAATCACATCCAGGTACTGATCGGTAAGTGATATTTCGCGTATCTGTCCGCTTTTTACATAGGTGGCGTACGCCTCCGGCCGCAGAGACTCATCAAACTCGTTGTACCGCTGCTCCATCGCGTCAATATGATCGGGAGAAGCAGGCCCTCCAAAAGGCGCTTTAATCTTGTAACCGTTGTATTGCGGGGGATTATGACTGGCTGTTATGACGATACCAACAGCGTTGTAATGGCTCGCCCCCCAGCTCACCGCCGGTGTTGGAGCAATTCCATTTGCAATCCGTACCGGTATATCCATCGCTGCAAAAACCGAGGCGGCATGCTCGGCAAATTCACGGCCTAAAAAACGGGTGTCGTACCCGATCACCACGCCGTTTTCCGATATCTCTTCATCCACTATCCAGCGTGCTGTTGCCTGCGTAACCACCGCCACATTGTTAAATGTATACTCTTTAGCGATGATAGCCCGCCAGCCGTCTGTTCCAAATTTGATCGTATTCATACATTCATTTTGATTAGCCTTTATTTGCAAATGTAAGGGAACAGCCCCTATTATTCTAACTATACCACAACGTTTTCTGCATTTTCGGTGTTGGGAAAGATAATTGTATAATAATCAGTAACTGTTGGAATCTCATGAAAAAATATTTGATACTGCTACTAACCCTGATTCTCTCAATCTGCACACTTTCAACACTTCAAGCTCAAGATGAAGCCGATGAACCCTTGGCACTGCAGATGCAAAGCTTGCTGAAGAGTGAACCGTTCAATCTCGGCTTTTTGATGCAATCTACGATCGACTTCTCTTTTCAGGATGATAATTTCAACAATGGCCGCCGTTTTGGCGTTGGTACGGCACGATTAAAGTTTGATGGCGTCCTGGACAAGCAATTTGCCTACAACATGCAACTCGAGTTTATCAATCAGCTGAGTGTGATTGACCTGGCTCTCGGCTATCAATACTCTGAACAGTTTCACACTTATATGGGCGCCCAAAAACCAGACCTTAGCCTGGAACTACAGCCTAATCCGGGTCAAACCGATTTCATCAACCGGGCGCGATTAGTGGGTATCATGTTAAATCCCCGTGAAATTGGTGTGACAGCGATAGGCACCATCGAAGCCTTCGATTACAACATCGGCATTTATAATGGCTTTGGCCTGCGCACCATCGAGAACGACAATAAATTCATGTACGCGGCGAAAGCTGGCTACCTGTTCGATCTTGATAACGAGTCAGAACTATACCTCGGCGGAAACTTTGCCATTAACACATCTGAAAATGAACAGGTTGGCAATACCGGGTTTGTATCGGCCGGCGACCGATTGATTTTTGGCGGTTACGCACAATACCGATCTGACCGATGGTTTGGTACCGCGGAATATTTGGGTACCAATTTTGATCTGCCCGTGGCCGGAAATGAAACTATTCACGGTATTTACACAACCATCGGCAAACAGGTTACGGAAAACGATCAGTTGGTGCTTCGGTGGGATCACATCTCATTCAACAATTCAGAACAGGGATCTGAACTTTTTGTCCTTGGCTGGAACCGCGATCTCTCCTCTCTCTTCAGTGTTCAAGTCAATCTGTTAGCCGATTTTGACGGCAACGACGAGCGTGTAGGATTATCCGGTAATTTTCAGTTCCAGTTTTAAGTTGTGCAACGTGTTAATATGCTCGGTTTTTTCGGAGGCTACCCCTTCAGGGCATCGCCTCCGCGTTTCCAATCTACCTGCTTTATCAATACCCAGGCACCGTACACCACCAGCGGAACACTTAGCAGCTGACCCATATCGAGCCCAAGGCCCCATGTTTCCGTGAATGTAGCCTGCGTCATTTTGGTGAATTCAATAAAAAAGCGGCCGCTAAACAAGATCACCAAGAATAGGCCAAAAAGAGAACCTTCGGGCGGACGGTTTTGATATTTCTTGTACACGAAGAGCAGCACGGCAAGCGTCACAATGCAGATCAACGCCTCGTACAACATGGTTGGGTGGCGCGGAATTTGTTGCGCAGCCTCTGTAAGCTGAGGTGCATTTTCGAAAATAACAGCCCAGGGAACGGTGCTTTCCTGCCCTAAAATTTCCGAGTTTGTAAAATTACCGAAACGGATAAACATGCCACCAACAGCTACCGACGGCACTACACGGTCGGCCAGCCACCAGAAACTCATTTTCGGGGTGCGCTTCACATACAGGTACATGGCTATGATGATGGCAATTGCCGCTCCATGGCTTGCAAGTCCGCCCCGCCATACCTGAGGTACCAGATGTAAGTTGCGCAAATAGAAATCAAAATCGTAGAAAATGACGTGGCCCAGCCGCGCTCCAATCACTGTGGCGATGAGCACATACATAAGCAGGCGGTCCATCTCTTGCTGTGTACGGCCGGCATGGCGATACATCCAGGAGGTGAGAATGTAACCTGTAGCAAATGCTGTCGCAAAAAGCGCTCCGTACCACACCGGTTGAATGGGCCCGATAGTGGTGATGGCCGGGGCGTCGATCACCAAAAACGGGAGTTGGCCCACAACCAGGCTTCCAATAATAAGCGCCCAACCCTTCCACACTTCCGGCTCCTCGCCTTTCGGTGCATCGGCCTTCAGTTTTTGAAGCCCAAAGTAGATGAGAATTCCCGCTAACAATAATCCTATAATCGAAACAGGAAACGGAAGGGTGATTTCAGGAATGGTAAAAATGACCGGATCGCCGCTCCACCGGATAAAACTGTCGGAATTCATGAAGAGAAATTCTTAGTTAATCAGATTAAATACTCGGTTAAAGCGCGGAAAGAAACGCTCGCCATCCCAGGAAAAGTAGATTATACTCGCTTTGCCCACAATGTGATCGTCTGGCACAAAACCCCAAAAGCGACTGTCTTCACTGTCGTCGCGATTGTCGCCCATCATAAAGTAGTAATCTTTTTGGATGGTGTAGCGATTGGTCTGTTCCCCGTTAATGGTAAACACGCCGTCGTTTATCTGCACACTGTTTCGTTCGTAGCGCTCCACAATATCACGATAAAGATGCCAGTTATCCATTGTCAACACAACCTCTTGCCCGGCATAAGGTACCGTGAAGGCACTCATGTGATCATGATTTTGGAAGCCCGCGGAAAAAGCAAATGGACGGCGGCTAAATTCGTCAAAATTTTCGGGGAGAACAAACGGCTCCACCGATTCAATTTCAGCCCAGCCGCGCATCTGATTGGCAATGGTATCCGTCATGTTCACAATGTGTGTGCCGTTGCTGCTTTGAAGAACGCGCCCACCGGCTTCACGTACTTTAGCCGAGCTGAGCCGGATATTTTCGCGAACCTCAACACGGTAATGCTGCATTATGGTATCAAAGTCGCCCGAGGGCTCTCCGTTCACAATCAGCTGCTTACTGCGTATCTCAAGTTCATCACCCGGCATGCCCACCGCTCGTTTGATGTAGTTTGTTTTCATGGAAACCGGCCCCACCTCAATCGGGTAGTTAAATACCACAATATCATCGCGCTGCAAGCTGCTGTACCCCGGTATCCGAAACCATGGAAGATCTACTCCGCGCATGTACACATCGGTAAACGGCACGGAGAGTGTCATAGGGGTACGAGGCCCGTACGCCAGCTTCGATACAATCAAAAAATCGCCGGTGAGAAGGGTTTTTTCCATTGACGGAGTTGGAATGCGGTACGCGCCAAAAAAGAAGGTGCGCAAAATAATGGCAGCTACAGCAGCCCAAACAAGTGCATCGAGCCATTCGCGGGCCCAGTGCTTCGCGTTTTGCTCTTCCTGTTTCAGTCGGTCAGAAACGTTTGTTTTGTTGTCGTTTTTTGGGGAGGAAGCGTTCGTTTTACTCAACGTTGTCTAAAGCTATCGATTAAAGGAGCTCGGCCGTTCGATCTCCTCTTGGGTGTATTCGCCGTCTTTGTACTCTACCAGATACCACTGGTCGCGTTCGGGCGAGAAAAAATAGTCACTAAAGTTCGACAGATCCTCGCCGATTTCCATCAACAAACGGGTAAACGTTCGTTTTATTTGCGGCATCAGATCAATATACCGGCTGGCACCTACATACACCAATCCGTTTTCGAACGGCCCATCCAGGTCGAGAATCATCATCGGTATGGATCCGTCTACTACAAACCAGTATTCGAACTGTACGGCTTTGCCGGGACGGTAGTTACGCTCGTTAATCAAATCACCGATCTGCTGAGTAGGATCGCCAAACACCGACTGCAACCGCGATCGCAGCTCAATGGTGGGCAGGCGGTCGATAACTGTTGGGTTATACAGACCCTGGCCGGTCCAGCTTATAGCAGCAAACTGCTGCTCAAAAGCAGCCCGTTCGCTGCGATCTACTTTTACAATATCGGGATCATCAAATTGAGCCCATGCCGGCAGTGCAACCGCCAGCAGCAAAAAGGTAAAAAGGAATCGTTTCATCATCGGTTAAACCTCATTATTGTTCGTCATCCATAGAGAGAACGGCTAAAAATGCTTCCTGCGGAATTTCTACAGATCCCACCTGCTTCATTCTTTTCTTCCCCTCTTTCTGTTTTTCGAGGAGTTTTCGCTTCCGGGAGATGTCACCGCCATAGCATTTTGCCGTCACGTCTTTTCGCAGGGCGCGCACCGTATCGCGAGAAATAACCCGCGAACCGATGGCAGCCTGCACCGCTACTTCATACTGCTGGCGTGGAATAAGTTCCTTTAGTTTTCCGCAAACTTTTTTGCCCATTTCATACGCTTTATCGCGGTGGGTAATGCTGGAGAGTGCATCTACCGGATCGCCATTCAGCAAAATATCGAGCCGAACCAAATCGCCTTTACGATAGTCGAGCATTTCGTAATCCAGAGAGGCGTAACCGCGCGTACCGCTCTTGAGCTTATCGTAAAAATCGAACACCACTTCGGCCATCGGCAGCTCGTAAATAATCTCTACCCGGTTTCCCTGCATAAACAGCTGATTCTTATAAATGCCCCTTTTCTCCTGGCAGAGCGACATAATCGGCCCGATATAATCGGCCGGCGTAATGATGCTTGCTTTGATATACGGCTCCCACACCGCCTCAATCTTTCCGGCATCGGGCATTTCGCTGGGGTTTTCCACCATTACCCGCTTCTTCTCTCCCTTGTAGTTGATATCAACTTCGTACTGCACATTGGGAACCGTGGTGATGATATCGATATTAAACTCGCGGTCGAGGCGCTCCTGCACAATTTCCATGTGCAGCATTCCCAAAAACCCGGCCCGAAATCCAAAACCGAGTGCTTTGGACGTTTCGGGTTGGTAGCTTAGCGAGGCGTCGTTAAGCTGCAGCTTCTCGAGCGCGGAGCGTAAATCTTCAAACTCATCGGAATTGGTGGGAAAAATACCGCTAAACACCATCGGCTTCGACTCCTGATAACCGGGAATCGGTTCGGTTGCCCCTTTTCGCTGATGGGTTATCGTATCACCCACCCGGGCATCCTGCAGCGATTTTACACTGCCAATAACGTAGCCAACATCCCCGGCCTTAAGCTCGGTGGCAGGCTCTTTTTTTAATTTCAGATAGCCAATTTCCTCGGCATTATACTCTTTGTCGGTGGCCATGAAAAGAATCGGATCGCCTTTTTTGAGCGTGCCCTGCATCACCCGTACATAAGCGATGGAACCGCGATAGGTATTAAATACCGAATCGAAAATAAGTGCCTTTAGCGGCTTATCCGTATCTGTTGACGGTGCCGGTACCCGCTCTACAATCGCCTCCAAAAGTGCCTCTACACCAACTCCGGTTTTGCCTGACACGCGCAATATGTCCTCATGATCGCACCCGATCAGGTCTACAATTTGCTGGGATGTGTCTTCAGGGTCGGCTCCGGGCAGATCGATTTTATTTAGTACCGGAATAATTTCCAGACCTTGATCTATGGCCTGATAGAGATTAGAAATAGTTTGCGCTTCCACACCCTGCGCGGCATCTACAATCAACAGGGCCCCCTCACACGCCTTCAGCGCCCGCGATACCTCATAGGCAAAATCGACGTGCCCGGGTGTATCGATCAGATTGAACGTGTAGACCTCGTTCTTCGACCGTTTGTACTCCATGCGAATGGCATGGCTCTTGATGGTAATACCCCGTTCGCGTTCCAAATCCATATCGTCGAGAACCTGCGCCTGCATATCCCGTTCGGTGATGGTTCCGGTGCGCTCCAATAAACGATCGGCCAGGGTCGATTTGCCGTGATCAATATGGGCGATGATACAAAAATTGCGAATGTTCGACATGAACCTAAAAATCTAAAAATTCAGAAGCAGGCAATATACAAAATCGAACAGACTGTTTTTGCTGATCGTGCCGATCGGTTGTTCAGAAAAGCTTTTTATTCAGTAACCGGACTTAGCAGCTCTACATGAAAGCGGAAAGCCTGCTCCTCGAGTGCCATGGTGTCGTATACATCCCGAATCACCTCAAACACCACATCAGTTTCGCCTTTGATGCTGGTTGAGAGGTAGTTCACATCTACTTCCACATCGTGCTGGGCAACAAACTCCAGCAGATCTTGCACAGTATCTTTTGGATGGTCGGTGTAGAGAGGGATAAAGGTAAGCTGAGCGATTGTTTTCATTCGTTGATCATGTTCTCTGTTTTCAGTGTTATGAACCTGAAAAGTAGCACTTTTACCACACTGTTTCGACTGAAATTCGCCGCACGTACTACTGTTGCGATTGCAGATACGAAATCTCATCGCTTGAATAGCTACCCCCAAAGTTGAGCACCAGTGCCGATACCTGCCGCATACCGGAAATGACCTGCTCGCGGGTAAGTGGCCCGAGCGGGTGAATGTACGCCGCGTATAAAATTCCGTTATTGGTGGCATAACGGGCATCCAGCGTCGCCTCAAAATTTGCCTCAATAATGGTCATCATCTGCCGCTGTGTCATATCAACCTGTTCCATAATGGGGGCAATAATCCGCATCCGGTCAAAGGTGGGATCGGACAGCATAAGCATCGGCACATCGTTGTATACAAATTGAACCAAACCCTCCAATCCTTCGGCATGGGCACCCTCTTCCCAGGCGATGCGCTCAAGGTCGGCTTGTGTCATTCCGGCGTCTGAAACAGCGCCATCACCCGCATCTTGTGCCACCGCAACACCGGCAGACAAAATCAATACTATCCCAAAAACCCAACAAACGGCGATTACTGTATTCCTTCTATGCATAACAAATGAGTTGATTTAAATAATAGATGCAATCTGTTGAAACATTGCATCAACAGCAATCAATGTCATAAAGATGTTATGCTTTTCAAGACACCCTCGCTGTGATTACCTGCCATGTGACATTTTTTTACGGGCAGTTGCCGGGCACAGGTTGCCCACTTCAGGAATTATCTGTTATTTACGATTTCTCTGCACACACAAAACCTGATACCGATATGCACCGACTTTCACTTGCTCTGACCCTGATTTTCGCCACATTGCTTTTTCAATCCTGCACGCCTGCCTCAGATAACGATTTGTACCATCGCCTGGGCCTTGAAGAAATCACCGTTGATGAACTTCGGCAAGGTTATGAAAACGGCTCATATACCGTACAAGAAGTAGTTCAGGCATATCTGAACCGGATTGAATCGATTGATCAAAACGGACCGAAGCTCAACGCAATTCGTGCCCTTAATCCCAATGCTCTTCCCATTGCCGCAGAGCTGGATCGCGAACTGCAAGAGGGGCGGGCGCGTGGACCATTGCACGGTATTCCAATCGTACTGAAAGACAATATCGACACTGTTGATATGCCTACCACGGCCGGGTCGGTCTTTTTGGAAGGGTCCATCCCACTACAGGATGCTTTTATTGTTCAAAAGCTGCGCGAAAGCGGCGCCGTTATTCTGGCCAAAGCCAACCTGAGTGAGTGGGCCAACTTTCACAGCAGTTTTTCCTCCAGCGGCTGGAGCCGCCTCGGTGGACAGGTCAATAATCCCTACGACCTCACCCGCAACCCCTGCGGCTCAAGCTCCGGCTCCGGGGCGGCCGCTTCCGCCAACCTGGCTGCACTGACCATCGGCACCGAAACCAACGGTTCCATTGTGTGTCCCTCCGGTGCGAACGGCGTTGTGGGCATGAAACCCACCATTGGACTCTGGAGCCGTTCCGGCATTATACCCATTTCGTATACCACAGACAGCGCGGGCCCCATGACGCGCACCGTGCGTGATGCCGCAATTCTGCTGGGAGCACTGGCGGGTACTGACGAACGGGATGATATGACGGCACGTGCGGCCGGCCACATCCATGAGGACTACACACAGTTTTTGAAAGAAGACGGATTGCAGGGCAAGCGCATCGGGTTTTATACCTCACCACTTGGCAACCACTTCCGCGTGGATACCTTGATGCATGAAACCATTCGCGTACTGGAAGCCCAGGGTGCAGAGATCATAGAAATCTCCCGGATTTCGCAGACCAACATTGGCGGAGATGCCTTCCAGGTACTGCTGTATGAATTTAAAGACGGGTTGGATACCTACTTCGCCTCTTTGGGGGATAATGCACCCGTTCGATCGGTAGAAGAATTGGCCGAACGAATTCGAAACACCCCCGAAGAGACCGCTCTGTTTGACCGGAACCTCATTTTGATGGCGGCAGACAAAGAAGGCCTCGACTCAGACGAATATCAGCAGGCATTGAGCCGGATGAATCGATTTAGCCGCGAAGAGGGAATCGACCGTGTGGTGGCTGAGCTCAGCCTCGATGCAATCGTCGCCCCCACCGGTTCCCCGGCCTGGAAAACCGACCACACGATGGGCGATAATTTCGGCCTCTCCTCGAGCTCGCCTTCTGCGCGCGCAGGATATCCGATTATCACACTGCCGATGGGCACTATCGACGGGCTACCCGTGGGCGTCTCCTTCTTTGGCCCCGCCTGGAGCGAACCGGTGCTGCTCGAAATTGCCTACTCATTCGAACAGGCCACCAGCGTACGTTTCGCTCCGAACCTGTAATCGGGGTTTAAGAGGGTTACATATCCCCCATCATACCGATAAAGGCCGCGCCAAAAATCATCATCACTAAAAATGACAAAGCAACAGCTACTGCATAAAGGAGCAGTGTTGCTTTCGCCCAATTCGCCTTGGAGGGGTGGGTTCCGGAGCCAAAACCCCAAACAAACAGCATGATGATGCCCACAACCGGGATGGCTGTGACAAGTACCGTAATAAACCACTCTTTAACGCTTAGTATCGAAT
Organism: Balneolaceae bacterium; assembly: GCA_047921075.1. Taxonomy (GTDB): domain Bacteria; phylum Bacteroidota; class Rhodothermia; order Balneolales; family Balneolaceae; genus JBLRWS01. The sequence goes on from JBLRWS010000025.1 coordinate 34,797, forward strand.
TATCCATAACAATAGTTGTTTTGTTTAATGTGATGGTGTAACCGCAGATAAGCCTCTCACACTCCCTTGTCACCAGCAGGCTTCATGAAACAGTGCCAAATAAATCAAAAACAATTAGATAAACAACACGTGCCAGAAAAAATCAATACGTACCGGGGCAAGTGCTTCTCTTATGCGAAAAAGGTTTCACAATTCTTTTAAGATTCCTGTATATTTAAGTCTGTCAAATTTTTGATTTGATCCTCTCCTTTACCTGGCGTGGTAGCTCAGTTGGTTAGAGCGTCGGATTCATAACCCGGAGGTCGGCGGTTCAATTCCGCCCCACGCTACACTATCCCTTCAACACCGGCACACTACAGACTTGTCGGCCCATTCAAGAGAGCGATTTCATTCCTGAAATCATCATGCGTCGGCTTCTTATCCGCCGGCTGGCGGACGGCGGTTCAATTCCGCCCCACGCTAC
>JBLRWS010000026.1:0-2088 GCA_047921075.1 Balneolaceae bacterium
AGTTTTTCAAACTCCTGCAGTTTTTCCCGTCGTATTTGTTCCTGTTCACTGAGCGAGGGTTCCGCCTGTGCCATAAAAAATCTTTCTTCTTGAGCTGCAATGCAGCCGTTTCGGTTTTATATTCAAGCTTTAGAAGATAGGAAAAAAGCTGTTGAATGGCAGGATTCATCTGCCGGCAATGAGCGAGTGAATTACGGTCTGAACTACATCAGGTTGCATCGCCACCCGATACATCCAATCCCGTAAACCGAGCCGCCGGGCTGTTTGCGGCTTCTTCTGCACGCTGTAGAGAACCGAGCAGCCGAAACCGGCTCCGCGCCCTCGTAATGGCCGTGTAGAGCAGCTCACGGCTCAGCAGCGGCGAATCGTGTTCAGGCATCAGCAGATCTACCCGGTTAAATTCGGATCCCTGGCTTTTGTGCACCGTTAGAAAATAGGCGGGCTCGTAGTGCTGAATCCGCCCGGGAGCAACCCTCACCCACTCTGCACCCGACTCAATCGCCACGCGTGTCTCTCCACTCTCCTCATCCAGATAGCAGACGCCCAAATCACCATTGAACACACCCAGCCCGTAGTCGTTTTGCGTAATCATGATAAACCGGCCCGGCACCCATACCGACTCGCCCTGTTGCAGACGTTTTCGGATTACGGTTTCGGTACGACTGTTCAGCGCTTCACTGCCCCGTTTGCCCTTCCGCAACGGTGTGAGGCGTGCCGCCTGCTTCCAGGCCTGCAACATTTTTTGGGGATCGTTTTCCGTTTGCAGGGAGTGAATCTGATCCGCAATCTCAAGAATTATCTTATTCACTGCTTCGCCCAGTTCATTTTCATCAATATGATGGAGATCCGGAAAGTCTGAGAAACAGTCTGCGAGCGTATCCCGGTCGGCCGGGCCCTCCAGCACGCGATGTGCCAACTGGCCAATACCGCTCTCCTCCGAAAAGCGGTAGCTGCGCGTTAGATAGACAATAGCGTCATCGGCAGCCGAGAGGGATGTGCCGACCGGCACGTTTTCGCAGCCAACCTGTTTCAGCCAATCCGACGTTTCGGAGCGGAACGTGTTGGACGGCTTCCCGCAGATGTCGGAGAAGACAAATCCTGCCTCAACCGATGCGAGTTGATGCTTATCGCCGAGTAAGATCAGGCGGGTGTTCGGCCCCACCGATTTGCAAAGGCGAACCATCATCGAGAGGTCGATCATAGAGGCCTCATCTACGATCACCAGATCCGCAAACAGGCCGGGCTGATCCGGCTCCGGAAGCAATCGATCGCGAGTGGCCGGCAGCAGGCGGTGCAGCGTTTTGGCCCCGCCCGACAGCCGTTCCGCATCGATTCCAAGATCGGCAATCTGCTCTTGCAGCGATTCCCCCATCCTTCCGGCGGCTTTTCCGGTTGGCGCGGCCAGTTCGATTCGAAGTGGCCGGTCGGCCAACGTCTGATGCAAGGCGATGATTTTGGCCACCGTGGTCGTTTTCCCTGTTCCGGGACCGCCCGACAACACCAGCATCGATTTGCGAAGAGAGAGAGCCGCGGCTGTTTTCTGCCAGTCGGGCTCCTCCGATGATTCCGCAAACAGGCGGGATAGTGCTTGTTTCGCATCCGGAATAGAGACCTCCTGGATAAACTCTCCGCTTTTGGCTGCTATCCAGTTCGATACATACGCCTCCATTCGCCCCTGCAGGCGAAAACAGAGTGTGTTGTTTTCGAGAAGCAGCGGTGTATCCTCGTCAGCAGATCCGGTGTATGCCGATGCCGCAACCTGTTCGGCATCTATCGGTTGGTCGGGGCAAATAGTTTGCAAAGCCGAACTCCAACCTAAAAACCGGGCCCACTCCCTGGGCGATTTGTCCAGCGGAAGCCGGGTGTGGCCCGATGCCAGAAACTGCCAAACAAACAGAAACAGCATCTCATCAAACGGTGTAGGCGTCTCCCCTTTCGCGCGCAAAAACTGCACCATCTGCCGCTCATACGAAGCTTTCACCCCTTTTTTTCGAAGTGCGTTCAACCAAGCCAACCGATTATCCATTACGCCACCTCCACACTCAGTCGCTGTTCCAGTTGTTGGATTCGGTCCGCCGGTGGTTTTTG
>JBLRWS010000026.1:2188-34631 GCA_047921075.1 Balneolaceae bacterium
AGGGCCGCCAGCTCATCCAGGGTGATCGCCTCTGAAGGAAAATAAAATTCGAGCTCCCGGATTTCGTCCTCCCGCTTTACCCGCCGCAGATCCAGCGTACCGGCCGTGGATGCCGATACCTCTCGCAGCATGGTCTGCAGAACCGGCGTCCATTCCCGGCCAAACCCGTACGCCTCCAGTACCGACTCGATCAGCTTCTCGTGATCGGTTTCTGATGCCGCAGCAAACTCAAAATCGGGATGTTCAAATAGTTTATGGATGGCCGTACCGGCTGTCTTTCCTTTTGGAAAGGTAAAGATTGTATGTTTCGGACCCGTTTCCGCATCGGTTGATTCGGTTTTATCGGCTGATAGAATCCCATCATAATCGGGATTTTCGGGGTTTGCGCCCGACCGGCTGATCGAGCTAAAACTTTCGATCGGATAGTAGAGAGTAAATCGCGATTTGCGGCTGAAAGCCGTCAGGTTCAGGAGCGTTTCAGACGCCTCTTCAGATCTGTCCAACTCCTCAACAGAATCTTCAGGAACGGGCTGGTCCACCTGCATCTCAACAGCGCCTTCCGATTGCTGAACGATCTTCTGAAACGCTGCAGCAATATCCGCTTCATCCAGATTTATCTCCTTCACATCTTCCGAATCGATTGAACCACCCTCCTCAATCAACGCCCGGGCACGCCGGTCTCCTATCAGCGCGGGAAGCAGGCCGCTAAGTGCCGATTCCTTGGCCGATTGCCAATAGATCCGGCATTGATACTGTGCCCGTGTCAGTGCCACGTACGCATGCCTGGCCGATTCCGCCACACGCTCGAGCTGTGCGTGCCTGCGGGCTTCGGCCGGAGGTTTCCGATCGAGATGGATACAGGGAGTTCCTTCCTGATGATATTCCACAAATGAATTCGACCGAATTTTTTTTCCGTCCCACAGGTCGGGGCAGTAAACAACAGGAAATTGAAGCCCTTTGCTGTTATGGATGGTGAGAATTTTCACCAGCTTGCGATCGCTTTCGAGCAGCAGATAGTCCGAATCGGCCGACTCCTCTTCTACCATCTTTCGCTCGAACCATCGAAGCAGGGCCGGGGGCGTCACTCCCTCCTCCGCTTCGTGTTCTGCGCATGTTGCGGCCAGGTGATCCAGATTGGTAATACTCCGTTCGGCATCGTGCAAGCCGGCAAAATGATGGTACCCGTTCTGTTCTACCATCCACATGCGGTACATCGCGTAAAACCCCGCTTTCTGCCATCGTTGAAGGGCGTTTTGAAGCTGTTCTCCGGCCGAATCGCCGCCGGACTCATGCTGTCGTGCCAGCCACCGCTCGTGCAAATCAAATCCAAAAAAGCCGGAGAGCGCAGCGTTATTCACCGCCCGACGGTCGGTATGGTGCAACACGCCCCGCAGCCATTGGTAGAGCCGATCGGCTTCCAGTGTTTTAAACACAGACGATCGTGTATAGGTAACTGCCCCGATTCCCGCCTTGCGCAACGCTTGCTTGCATCGCTCCACCGATTTGTTGGTACTCACCAGTATGGCGATATCGCCCGCCTCCACGCGTCTTCGCCCATCCTGACCCGGTTGCCCGATCCAAAGGTCTTCTTCCCCAGAGAGCAGCAGCCGCACATCATTCGCCAGATAGTGCGCCATCTCGGACCGGATAGTTCCCTTGGGCCCAACACCCGATGTATAGGCGATGGTCATCCCGGGTGGCGCCGACCCATCGGCTGTGGTAAAAGCCTCCTCCAATTCAGGTTTTCCTGTATCAATGGGATCAAACGGGATGCGTTGTTCCAGAAACGGATGATCCTGAAACGAAAAGATGGTATTTACCGCCTCGTTGTAACTCGGCCGGCTTCTGAAATTTTCGGTGATGGTGTATCGCGCCGGCACCTGCTCCGCAACGTTCAGATATGTGTTGAGGTCGGCGCCCCGAAATCCGTAAATGGCTTGTTTTGGATCGCCGATCATCATCAAAAGAGTCCCCTTTTCCTGCGTCGGGTAGATTGTGTCAAAGATCGAAAACTGAATCGGATCGGTATCCTGAAACTCATCCACCAGCGCACACGGATATCTCTGGCGCAATTTGGCCGCCAATGCTTTTCCGCGCTCACCATCCTGAAGGGCTTCGGCAAGCAGTTCAAGCTGATCGTTAAAAGAGAGTACCGCCCGTTCATCCCGCAATGTGGTTCGCAGCTTGCTGATCGACTCAATCATATCACGTACCAGCGTCATCCGGTAGGATGGCAATGTCTCCAGCCGTTCAAGAAGTAGATCTATCCGGTCAAAAAACCGATGGGGTGGTGCCGGCTCTCCTTTTTGGGTGGCGTTATCGGGATTATTCACGTAAGCTGCAGAAAAATATGCAATCTGATCAGGTGCTTCGGTTTGATAGGTATCATCAAACAGAAACGATTCCATTTTCTTCGTGCGGCTTTCAAGGTGCTGATGATATCTTGACAGTCCGCTGTTTTCCAAAAGCCCGACAATATCCGGTTTTTCCGACTCCCAAATCTCCCGTAACTCATCCCGAAGCTGCAACAACGAGGCGATGTATCCCATGGGATCCTCCATTGTCTCCCCAACTTTCTTCGCGTACGGTTTGGTGAAAAAGGGTTTTAGTGCATCCAGAAGTTTTGCAGGAGTTTTTCCCAGGCCTTGCAGCTGCCCGATGGCAAACCGCCCCTCTCTGGTTTTACTCCATTCGTACATGGTGCTTCGCCAGGCGCGCTCGGCCGCTTCTGTCAGCAGGTCATCGCTCCCGCTCATCTGCACATCGGGATTCAGGCCCGAGGCGAGCGACTCTTCGGCAATGACCCGCTGGCAAAACCCGTGAATGGTAAAGATCTGAAGATCATCGGCATTGCGAACCGCCTCTTCCAGTTGTGCGAGCGCCTTCTCCCGATCGCTGATCCGTTCCAGCAGCTCTATGAAAAAGGGGTCGGAATCGTGCTTGCCCGTCTGAACAACGGTTTTACACTCACGCACCCGGCGCAGCACACGGTCGCGCAGTTCCTTGGTGGCTTTGTTGGTAAAAGTTACCGCCAATATCTGATCGAGCTTCCGGTCGTGTTCCACAAGCAACCGAACAATCATGTTGGTAAGCGTGTAGGTTTTACCGGTCCCCGCGCTGGCACCAATCAACACGCGGCCGGTTAGTGGCAGCTTAAAAAGAGATGTAATGGCGTGCGTCTGCTGTGTCATGTCCTCATTGCCTTCAGGGCCCGCTCCATCAGCGGCGCCAATTGATCTTTCAGTGTCTCGATCTGCAGCGAGGCGGAGGTGCCTTCCATATACTGAATCGACCGCTGATCGGCCTCTCCGCGGCTTTGCTCACTTCCAAAAAATGTACTCTCTGCTTTTTTTCGGGCATTCTCTTCACCCTTTTCGAGGCCTTCGAGGTATGCTTTCATTGTTTCGGGAAACATGTACGGAGGATTCGCCTTCGCCTTGTGCAGGGCTACAGTAATCTCTTCCAGTGCACTTTTCCAATCATCAACAGGGGCGACTTCGATCCATTTCGGGTCACCTTTCCTCAATCCGGTAAGCAACCAAGACGGTTGTTTGAATCCGTTTGCCTGATGCAGCAAATGCCGAAACCAAAACGGCAACAGGTATTTGGCTTTTGCATCCGAAATGGTAAAATCGAGCAGGCAGTCATCGGCATAGCGATCGGTCACCCCCCGAATCACATATCCGCCAACCTCCACATTCACATCCATCCGCTGATAAACCGGCGAAAATCCCTGATTTTTCAACGCCTGAAGAGCCAGTTCCACATGATGCATTTGCTGTTGAAACAGCTGCTCGCCCGGCCAGCCCATCGGCAGAACCCCGCTGTTGGTGAGCAGTGATTTTATCGCTTCCGCAGGTACATCCCGGAGCGTCCAGAAAAAGATTTTTCTGAATAAGATGTGCATTTCCAAAGCTGATACGGAAAACTCTTCGTTCTCCTCTGAAGGGCCTGACAAACGGGCATCGAATCGCTGGGACAAAAACCAATCCAGCGGGTTTTTCAAAAATGCCTCCACCTCATACACACTCAGAACCCCATTTTCGTCCGGTTGCAGCGATTCAGGCAAATAGAGTCCCGCCGGTTTGGCGCCACCCTCCAGGATGCGGTTCGCCACCCGGTGAGACACCTGCGAATAGTGCGGCCGGTTGCCACTGAACAGAGTGGATGAAAAGTGATGAAGCGGCTCCTGACAAATCACATGTTCCGGTTTTTGGCCTGTTTTGTCGGCAATCCATTCGGCCCATTCCAAAATCACCGGCGAGAGTGCTATCGGTTCATCGTCCACCTCATCGCGACCAATGTAGCTGCAATAGTGAATATTCCTTGCCGAAAGCACGGACTCCAAAAAGAGTGCACGGTCTTCTCGTTTTCGGTCCCGATCTCCCGGCTCGGGCTGCCCGGCCAGGAGATCGTAATCGGGTGTGGCCGTCTTTCTGGGAAATTCGCCTTCGTGAAGCCCCAGAACAGCAACTATTTTACGCGATAATCCCCGAACCGGCACCATCGAACTGAAGGTAATACCGTACGAAAATGCCGCCGAGCCAACACCCTGCTGCTGTAACCGTTCGATCATGCGACCTTTTACCACCCGATAGGATACGGGTGACGATTGCGGAATGGCCGCAGCCACCTCCTCCAGGGATTCAATGGCCTGCCGAATGGGAATTTGTACCGTTGCATCCTCTGGAGTCCCCAAAAGTGCTTCCAGCCACTCCTTCAGAAGGTCCGCCCAATCTGCCAGAGGCCGGGGTGTGGCGGCATCCATCCGTACCCGGTTCAGTGTGAGTAGAAACGATGAGCAGGCGGACCAAATTCGATACTCCTCTGATGTGCCCTCCGATTCGTAGACAGCCCGGGGATCAAAGCTTTTTTGGGGAGCTCGGCCGCTCCACTGCCCCTCAAACAGTCTCCCCATGGCTGCCATCCACGTCTGTTCATCCTGTGGCGGCTGGCCCAGCTGTTCCCGATGGGCCGCATCCCAGCCCCACTGAACATTGTTTTCATCAATCCAGTGCAACACTTTTTCCTGCTCCTGAAGAGAGAGGCCCACCGCTTCGCGGACCGCATCTTCCCGGAAAAGCTCCAGTACCTCATGCTTGCTAAAAGTGGAATCGGCGCAATTCAGAAGGCCGATAAACGCATTCAGGGCCGATTTCTCCTCACGGCTGCGTTCTCCCGCAATATGATATCGCAGCAGCGGCAAGCCGGGCTCCTGCACGCCAAAAACAGCGTGAATAATAGGCCGATAGCGTTGCAGGTCGGGCATACAAACAAGCACATCATCGGGCTGAAGCGATTCGTCCCGGTCAAAGCAGTGCAGCAGGAACTGAAACAGTGTTTCTACTTCCCTGCGCTCGTTGTGGCAGGATCGAATCTGTACCGTTCCATCGTATTCTGTCTGCATCAACGACGGCTGATCGTTCCATACCTCGTACTGAATCTGATTAAGCAGTGAATCTCCCCTCCTCTGCGGCCGTTCCAGTGAGGTCTGCGTATTGGCCAGCTCCCGGTACTGCTGCTCTGCCTGTTGTGCTTCGGAACCCATCGCCCGCAAAAGCGGATGGGAATAGGAAGCGTCTGCAGCCGCTGTTGTGCGAAGGCGGAACATCCACAACTCGCCCCGTTCACGAAACATCGAAAACCACTGAACCACCGGTTTTGGCAAAAGCCCCGGATGAAACAGGATCCACTGTTCATCCTCCCGAATCAACGAGCCGTTTTGCACGGCCGGGAGTTGGGCAAACAGCTCAGCCCGGTTTTGGGGCCATTCACTCCCCGTCCAGCCACTGCACAATTCCGACCAGAGACCAGCCTGCCACTCCTCCCCTTTTTTGATGGTACCCCGCTGCCAGCGAAGGAGCATACCGGGCCGATAAAGCTGATACTGATCGAACACCGACGCAAGTTGCCGCGCCATAGCGATGGCCGCCTGCTCGCGTCTGGCACCTTGCTTTCCCTTCATAAATTGCTGGAGAACCGTTGGAAGTGCCCGCTCCTTTTCCGACAGCATTTGGTACAGCGTCCACATCATCGGCTCTTTATCGGAAGCCAGTGCGGTGGGCAGATCGGGATATTGTTCGCGGACTTTCCGATACATCCATTCAGCCGGCAATACAAAGTCGATATGAGCCGATATGCCTGTTTGAGCCGCCAGATGCAGGCGAAGCCAGCGCGCCACATCCATATTGGGAACAATCACCGGCAACGGCTTTAGCGGATCTTCGGGCTGCAGCTCGGGCAGCTTTCGGATCAATTCGCCGAACAGTGAATGGATATCAAAACCGTGAATGTCGTGTATCACAATAGATCGTTATACATTTCTGAATGGCTGAATATAGGAACCAGCAGTGACAACATCTTGTCATACCGTTTACATATTACTAACTCTTTAGTATATTAGAGTATGCGATCGCTTTTTTTCATGCTACTTATCGGAACTCTGGCTACGCCTGTAGTGGCACAAACCATTATTGAGGGTACTGTGCGAAGTGCTAATGATGATCCCATTCCGCTGGTTCACATCCAAACCGTACCGCAGGGGCCGTCCGATCTGTTTAATCGTCCACAGCAACACACTGCGGCGGACGACGGCTCATTTGCGATCACCCTTACAGAGCACGGCCTGTACAACATGACATTTTCGGGGGTGTTTCACCGTCCGGTTACCATTCCGCTCATTATCACGGGGCAGGAGGTGATCCGATTTGACCTGAAGCTTCATGTACGCCCTTATGATGATGGGCGCTATTTTAAGAATGAAGAGTACCTGCAATGGATCCGTGTGTATGGCGATTTTAACGACTATGACTTCCACAGCGGGATCTCCTTCTCTCTCGATGAGGATAACCTGTATGCCGACATTTCATCCCCTGCTGATACCCTCAGGTTACAGGCCCGCGGGCTTTCTCAGGGCGTATCGGCACTGCCGGGAGCCGATTGGTACGAACGCCGCCGCAACGGTTCGTTCCAATCGGTGTTTGTTCGCCCCTCATCCGGGGAGCCATTGACCATCCGTTTCAACCCGAAACAGCCGACCCCTTTTCATCCGCCTGATGGAGGGCGGTCTATTTTTACACCGGCTGCAGATTCTCAGGAGCTATATGTTCACAGTGAAGAGATGTTTCACTTGCTCTATTCGGCAGCTCTGTTCAATCCGGCAATGATTGGCCTTACCGTAGTCTACTGCACCGCCGACAGCGAATGCCGTTCGGCGTCTGCGCTGCCGTTTTGGTTTACGAGCAGGTATCGCGGGTGGGCAACCACGGCGGCGGAACAAGTGGAACAGATTGAAGCCATTATACGGAACGAGCCGGTCGGCCCTATGGCGCTGCAGGCGTACTTGTCGGCCTATGTGGCGCTGGTTGGGAGTGACCATCAAGCGGCTGAATACAGAAACCGCATGCAGGCCCAAATGGGTGTAGACGCGCCGGCCACTGAGCCGATACCAGTCAATACGGATCTGCTGAGGGCTTTTGCAGAGCAGGTGTCACCTCTGCATCCCCTTTTCCATAGCCGTACGGGAATCGTTGTGCAGCTGCTCCAACTTTCTGAGTTTAGCGACTATGCGATTCGCTTTGCGGAAGAAGCGGCAAAGCACCATCAAAACGATCTTCTGGTGCGAGAGACCTTTCTGGCGTTGATTGAGCATCGGGCGGGTGAATTCGAATCCATCGAAGAGATGCCCTATTACCGCTGGATCGTGCAGCGATATGGCGAAAACAACCTTGCAAGAAGAGCTATTTTAACCTTTCGCGATGTGAACCGGCGATAACCGGGTGAACACAGCTCGCCTACAACCGCTGAAAGAAGTGCTTTAAAATATGCTGAACGACGCCGGAGTACGACTCACCGGTTTTTTCGGCAAATTCCCGAACCTGGTGGATCGTTGGTTCTTCGAGGTAATAACTGGCCACTTTTTTCTGCAATTTCTGCGGCTCAGCCGTTTCTTTTTCCTCCAGGCCAACAGAATGAAGCTCACGCACAGCGGGTGCTTCGGGCACAGGCGTTTCCCAAACAAGCTGCTCCTCAGCCGGCTTTGGCAAAAGGTCACTCCGATCAGCTATAAAACCAAAATCTGTATATGAAATAGGGGCATCACTCTCGCCAAAGGGAGAGTGGCCCAGGCTTTTTTTAAGGGCCATAGGTATTAGTATCCGTTACGAATCTCCTTTGCAAACTCCAGATAATCCTGAGCGCCATAACTTTCCGAATCGTACTCGAAGATGGTTTTGTGGTGGCTGGGAGCTTCGGCAAGGGCTACGTTATCGCGAATCAGGGTTTTGAACACCTTGGAACCAAAATGATCCCGAATATGACTCACAACCTCACGGTTCAGATTTTTACGCCCATCATAGAGCGTACACACAATTCCTTCAACTTTCAGATTTGGGTTTAGCCGCTTCTGCACAATTTTTATCATATCCATCAATTTGGATAATCCATGCAGTGCAAGATACTCCGACTGCAACACAATCACCAGCTCGTTGGATGCGGTGAAGGCATTGAGGGTGAGAATACCCAGGTTTGGCGGGCAATCTATCAAAATGTAGTCGTAATCGTTCTGCACTTCGGCCAATGCGTCCCGTAAAATAAATTCTCGGGCGGGCTCATTAATCAGCTCCATTTCTGCACCGGAGAGATCGATTGACGCGGGTAAAATATCGAACTCCTTATGGTGCATAACAATATCGCGGACTCCCAATTCCCCCCGCAATACATGATAAACATTTTTTTCGAGTCGTTGAGAATGCACTTTCAACGAATACGTTAGGTTGGCCTGAGGGTCCATATCCACAAGCAAAACCTTGTATCCAAACTTGCTAAGCCCGGCACCGGTGTTGATGGTTGTGGTGGTTTTTCCGACCCCCCCTTTCTGATTGGTAAAAGCGATTGTTCTCATGGATAACCAATTTTTTTAATAGATGCGTATAAGAAAGAGAACCCAAAGGGCGTATTGTTACAATATTTTGTACATTTTCTGTGCACAATTCTCACATACAGTCCTCAAATACAGCGCTAAACACGTTCTGTGGTACATCAATCTCCACCACACCCCCAAAAAATCTTTTATTTTAGACCACATAAACGCTATGGAACACATCTATACCCCCATGCGATTTTTTACGCGAAAATTGATAAAACCGAATGACTTGAATGCGCACGGCACCCTGTTTGGCGGAACATTGCTGGCCTGGATTGATGAAGAGGCCGCCATTTATGTAACCTGTCAGCTGGGCAAAGGAAACATTGTAACCAAATACATCTCGGAAATTGATTTTGTGAGCTCAGCCAAACTTGGCGATATTATAGAAATCGGTATGGAAACCGTCGGGTTCGGGCGCACGTCGATTACCGTAAAATGTGAAGTGCGGCAAAAATTCACGCACGATACCATCATTCGTATTGATCAAATTGTGTTTGTGCATGTTGACGAGCATGACAAACCAACCCCACATGGAATTGAGGAGCCGGCCAATGAGTAACAACAAGTGGCGTAACGGAGACCCCCTAATCGATCCGAAACAGATAGAAACCATGCTCTATGATGATGAGGAGTTCATCAAAGAGTTTGCCGCTGCCTCCGTCGAATCGTTTACTGAATTTAAAGTAAAGTTCCGTGCCAGCCTGCTTAGCAGCGAGCTGGACGACCTGCGGCGGGCCGGACACAAAATCAAGCCTGCAGCGCAGATGTTGCACTTGCACGAACTGACCGAGATGTACGAAACGGCCAAGCAACTGATCGAGAACAATCACTCTGCAGATGAAAAAAAAGCGCTTTGTGAAACCATGGTCAATTATTGTGAAACGGTAATCAACGAGTTCAGGCAATTGGCTTAACCTCTTATATGTTACCTATTTGTGATGAAGCCATAGAAACATTCATCAGATTTTAAACAAACATTAAAAATTAACGACCTATGGACAATCAACCAACCGTACTCATCGTAGAAGATGATTTAGATCTCGCAAGACTTTTAAAAATCAACCTCACCGGAGAGGGGTTTAAGGTTCATCATGCGGGCGACGGGCTGCTGGCACTGGAGCTCTACAAAGAAAAAAAACCGGATCTGGCCATTCTTGATGTGATGCTTCCAAAGCTGGATGGATTTGAAGTGTGCAAGCGCATCCGAAAGGAAAACCGCCAAATTCCCATCCTCATGCTCACCGCCAAATCGGAAGAGGTGGACAAGGTGCTGGGGCTGGAGCTGGGTGCCGACGATTACCTGACCAAGCCATTTAGCGTACGCGAACTGCTGGCGCGTGTAAAAGCGATCTTCCGCCGTATCGAGGCCGACCAGGAGCAGGTAAATGAACTGCCGGAGAAGATGGAATTCAAAAACCTGATCATCTATCCCGGAAAACGAAAGGTTCTGCTCAACGACGAATCGATCGACCTTACCAGCAAAGAGTACGACCTGCTTACCCTCTTTGCATCCAATCCGGGCAAGGCGTACAGCCGCGAACAGCTTCTCAATCTCGTATGGGGCTATCAATACGATGGTTATAGCCACACCGTTAATTCCCATATCAACCGACTCCGAAATAAGATTGAAAAAGATCCTTCAGAGCCCTACTTCATCCGAACCGTGTGGGGGGTCGGCTACCGGTTTGTAGAGCTCGAGGAAAACTCGGCGAATGCGTAGCTTTTATCTTAAACTTGCACTTATCTTTTCACTCATCCTTGTAGGGTTAGGTATTATTATAGCCTACATCACGATGAGTGCCTCTCTTAATTTTTTTCAGGAAACGATTCAAAAATCGAATGAACAACTGGCCTATAACCTGGCGCAGGAGTTCCAGCCCATCATTCGGGATACCCTTGATGAGAGCCGTATTCATGAAAAACTACAGCAGGTTAGCGGACGCAATCCGCAATACGACATCTACCTGCTAAACCGTCAGGGCGTTGTGTTGGGTGCCTTTTTGAGTGAGGCCGATCAGGCAGCCATCGAAACGATGGTGATAGACCCCTTTCCGCTGGAGCGATTTGTAGCCGGCGAGCAGTTACCCATTCTGGGTATGGATCCCCGGCGCAGTGGCAAACGCTCTCCGTTTTCAGCGGCACGGCTCACAATAGCCGGCGCTCAGGATGCGTTTCTCTACGTCGTTCTCGAGGGTTCCGGCTATCAGGAGGCAGCCCAGCTTGTATCGGATAGCTTTATTGCCAAAAACACACTTTTCATTATCAGTCTGATTATCGGAACGGGCATTCTGCTCGGCCTGTTTCTGTTCCGCCTGCTCACACAGCGGCTGCGCAAAATCAAACGCACGGTGGTCAATTTCGAACGGGGACAGCTGGAGCAGCGCATTGATGTAGTGGGCAACGACGAACTTTCGGAACTGGCTACCTCCTTCAACCAGATGGCCGACACCATTACCGACAACCTGAATCAACTTAAAAAGAACGACCGGTTGCGGCGAGAGCTGGTTGCCAACGTTTCGCACGACCTGCGCAGTCCGCTCGCATCCATTCAGGGCTACCTCGAAACCATACAGCTGCGTCGGAAAGATCTTTCGGAAGAGGAGTTTGAGGAGTATTTCAGCACCGTAATTCGAAATGCCCAGAAATTAAACCGCCTGATTGCCGACCTTTTTGAACTCTCCAAATTCGATTCTCAGGACGTAACGCCCAATCTGGAATACATCTCCATGGCCGAGCTGGTGCAGGATCTTACCCACCAATTCCGGCCCCTTGCCGAGGATAAAAACATAACCCTTAACGCCACCTTCCCCGACAAGACAAGTGCACTGGTCTATGCCGACATCAGCCTGCTCGACCGGGCGCTCTCCAACCTGATCGACAACGCCATCAAACATACCCCGGAAGGCGGCACCGTGTCGATCAACTCCATCAAAGACGGCACCGATGTGGTTGTCGAAATTTCCGACACCGGCGTAGGAATTTCAGAAGAGGATTTACAAAACATCTTCGACCGATTCTATCAGGTAGATAAAAGCCGAACCCCCGGCTCAGGTGCCGGGCTCGGCCTTTCGATCGCAAAAAAGATCTTCGAACTTCACAATGCACGTGTTTCCGTAAAAAGCCTGGTCAACAAAGGAACCACATTTCGCATTTCCATCCCAACACAGGCCGCCTAAGCCGAAAAATCCGGGTAGTAATTGGAGTAAAAAAAAGGGATTTTACCTCTCCTTATTTTCATTCATCCCATACTTTTTATGAACCATATTTTGGTCACAGGCGGCACCGGCTTTATTGGAAGCCACACGGTTTTAGAGCTCTTGAATGACGGGTACGACGTAACCGTGTTCGATAACCTTCGGAACAGCCATACCGAATCACTTAAGCGCGTCGAAAAGCTCACCGGCAAGTCGGTCTCTTTTCACCAAATTGACCTGCTTGACCCCGATGCAATGGACGCTCTGTTCCGTGCCAATTCGTTTGATGCGGTGATTCATTTTGCCGGGTTAAAGGCGGTGGGCGAATCGGTAGAACAGCCCCTGCTCTACTATCAGAACAACATTGCCGGCACCGTAAATCTTTGTGAGGTGATGGCGCGCCATTCGGTTCGCAATATGGTGTTCAGTTCGTCAGCCACCGTGTACGGCGACCCCTCTCAATCTCCACTGCCGGAAACCGCCGCGCTGAGTGCCACCAATCCCTATGGACGAACAAAACTTACCATCGAGTACATTCTGAAAGATCTGCACAACGCCGAACCGGCATGGAATGTGATCTTGCTGCGTTACTTCAACCCGGTAGGCGCTCATGAAAGTGGCCACATCGGCGAGGATCCATCCGGCATTCCGAATAACCTGATGCCGTTTGTTACACAGGTTGCCGTTGGCAAGCGAGAAAAGCTGAGCGTATTTGGAAGTGACTACCCCACCCACGACGGAACCGGCGTGCGCGATTATATTCACGTTGTAGATCTGGCCCGGGGACACGTACAAGCGTTGAAGAAGATGGAAACAACGCCCGGCCTTCACACCTACAACCTCGGAACCGGCAACGGATCGAGCGTGCTGGATGTGGTGAACGCATTTGAGAAGGCTACCGGAAAATCGGTCCCGTACGAGCTCACCGACCGCCGCCCCGGCGATGCCGCCACCTGCTTTGCCGATCCGACCAAAGCGGAAAATGAATTAAACTGGCGTGCCGAACGAGACCTGCTAACCATGTGCCGTGATGCGTGGAACTGGCAGCAGAAAAACCCGGACGGCTACCGTCAGCAATAACCGCTTACAACACGCTGAAGGTCTGGTCCGGCTCCATGGCTAAAACCGCCTCCAGCATCAGATCGATCAGCGCTTTGATATCGGATACGGATGCCACTTCCACCGGCGAATGCATATATCGAATCGGCACCGAAACCAGTGCACTCGGCACACCGGTTCGCTGGAAAAAGATACTGTCGGTGTCGGTACCGGTTCGCACGCTGGTAGCTTCGTGCTGAATGGTGATCTTGTTGGCTGAAGCTGTCTCTTCCAGCAGCCGTACCACCGCAGGATGATTGGCGCCGCCATGCTGAACCGTGGGCCCCTGGCCAAGTTTCACCAATCCGTTTTCGCGATGATCAATCCCCGGGGTGTCGGTTGCGTGCGTAACATCGGTAACCAGTGCAGCGTCGGGCATGTGGCGATAGGTCATCATACGGGCCCCAAAACCACCTACCTCTTCCTGTACCGAATTGAGAGCCAGTACGTTCACCTTCAGCTCTTTTTTGCGTTTTCGTAACGCTTTCATCACCTGTGCGATCACAAAACCGCCAATTCGATTATCGAGCGCCCGGGCGGTGAGGATGGTGTCGTTCAAAAATTCGGGCTCTTCGGTGTAGGTAACCGGATCACCTATCTGCACCATCTCCAGTGCCTCCTCTTTGTTGGCCGCACCTACATCCACATAAATATCTTTCCATGAAGGCTGCTTGCCTCCGCCGTTCTTTGTTTGCTGCAGATGGATGGCCGTATTGCCGGTAACGCCCGTCACCCGTCCGTTCCGGTTGTGTATGTACACCTTCTTGGCACGGGCAATGGTCGAGTCGCTGCCACCAAGTTTATTCACGTATACAAATCCGTCGTCCGAAATGTGCTGCACCACCATCCCGATCTCATCCACGTGCGCTTCGAGCATTACCGTCATAACATCGGCATTGGTCTCTATTTTGGCAATTGCAGAACCATAGGCATCGGTCTCCACACTGTCGGCAAACGGTTTTACGTAGTCCATCCAAACGGCCTGGCCGGGCGATTCGTAGCCGGTTGGGCTCGGGGTGATGAGAATCTGTTCCAAAAAATCGGTTGTCTCTTTGTCGAACATAAAGTGAAAAGTCTTCGGTTTGGTTTTACGTTGTGAGTGAATATACTCATCTTTCGAACACCATTGGCCGCGATTCCGATTCCACTCATTTTTTTATCAGGAAAACCGTACGTTATAACCCCTGATAATCAAGACCGTACATCTGTTGAGCATCAACACCCAATACACCCCCGACCAGTTTTTTACATCTCATCCGGTTCATGTTCGTTTTCGTGATCTGGACCCACTCAATCATGTAAATAACGCCGTATTCAACACCTATTTTGAGGAAGCCCGTATTGCCTTTATTCTCGAGGTGCCGGAGCTTCGGGCAGAAATGGAATCGCACTACAGCTTTGTACTGGCACACCTGGATCTCCACTATCTGAAACCGATTCACCTGCGCGAGCCGATTGCGGTCTACTCCTCGCTTATGGAACTTGGTAATAGCTCCATTACCGGAATACAGGCCATTTTTAATACCGAAACACAGCAGTGCAAGGCGGTAGCCAAAACCACCGGTGTCTGGTTTGATGTATCAGCGGGCCGCCCGGCACGGTTGCCCGACATTGCCAATCCCGATCACTATCTGATTCGCGAATCCGATGGATAAAAGCAGTCAATACAAGATCTTTAACGATCCGGTACACGGGTTTATCACCGTACCGAAGGGATTAATTTTGCGGCTGATTGATCACCCCTATGTGCAGCGTTTGCGGCGAATACGTCAGCTTGGGCTGGGTTATCTGGTCTTTCCCGCTGCCGAGCATTCCCGCTTTTCGCATGCGTTAGGAGCGTTTGAACTCGGCCTTCGCGTGCTTCGAAATTTAAAGGAAAAGGATACCACCATCAGCGACGCTGAGCTTCGCGGCACACTTATTGCCATTTTGCTCCACGATACAGGCCACGGTCCGTTGTCTCACACGCTTGAGCATACTCTTATTTCAGACTTCAATCATGAAATGATGAGCCTTCGGGTGATGCAGGAGCTAAACCGTGAATTTGACGGAGAGCTCGATACGGCCATCGATATTTTTTCCAATCAATACCCCAAGCGGTTTTTGCACCAGCTGGTCTCTTCGCAGCTCGATATGGACCGGCTCGATTATCTGAAACGCGACAGTTTTTTCACGGGTGTGTCTGAAGGTTCGGTCGGAATCAATCGAATTCTGAAAACGATGCGGGTACTGAATGGCAACATTGTGATTGAAAAAAAAGGAATCTACGCCATTGAGAACTACATCCTGTCCCGTCGATTGATGTATATGCAAGTCTACCTTCATAAAACGGTTCTGGCGGCCGACTCCCTGTTGAAAAGCATTTTTAACAGGGCCGGGTTTTTGACAAAAAAAGGGGTTCCCCTTCCTGCGCCCTCTTCATCGCTATCGTACTTTTTAACCGGCAAGATAAGTGCGAAACGATCGATCTCACCCGATGCGTTTCACCATTACATGAATCTGGATGACCACGATATCTACATCACCATCAAAGCGTGGAAGTCGCATAGCGACGCGATTCTGGCCGATCTTTGTACCCGTTTTCTAAACCGGAATATTTCGCGTACCCACTTTATTTCGAACCGAAAAAAAGAACAGACCCTCGGGCAGATCAAACAGAAAACCGCTCAATTTTTGAAGAAATCGGGTCTCCCGCATGATGAGGAGTCGGTTGCCTTTTATGTAGATGAGGGAGAAAGTTTTAGTGAGGCGTATAAATACGAAAATGAGAGCATCTGGATTCTGGATGATCACGACCGGGCTGTCGAATTCTCCAAAGCTGCCGATACCAAGCATATTATCGCACTTACAAAACCGGTGGTAAAACCGTATCTGGTTCACCTGAAGGAGATCTCTGTCTCACTTTAGGACGTCTATTTCGCGCTTGCCGCTACTTGTTGAACCAATTCAAACAGACGCTCTTCTCTAAACGGTTTATGCAGCAGTTCGTCAAACCCTCTCTCTTTCAATTCCTGTAGTGTGTTTTCGCTTGAGGCTGTAACCGCAATAATCGGTATATCAAGGGTATCTTTCCCCATTTGACGAATCTGTACAACGGCATCGAACCCGTTCATCACCGGCATCAACAAATCCATCAGAATAAGGTCTGGACGTTCTCTTTTAACCATCTCTACAGCCGCCTCTCCATTTTCAGCTTCTCTCACCACATATCCCCGCCGTTCCAAAATCAGACGAAGCAGTGTCCGATTAATAGTCACATCATCTACAACCAGCACCGATTCAATGTTGTTCTGGCGTAAATACATGTTCTCCTCACAAACCGGGGCGTCTTCCAGGCTTTTTTCAAGAAGTACCAGCTTTTCAATCTTTTGCTTCAGCAAATCCGACTGCTCGGAAATCTTTCGAAAGAGCGTTTGCTGGTGCCGGCTTAATTCTTCATCACTCTTAAGAAGCTCACTAAATCCAAAGATTGCATTTAACGGAGTTCGCAGCTCGTGAGCAAGATCTTTCAGATCCACCTCATCGGCTGATGGATCTTCCGGCTCAAACAGTACATAATACCCTTCGACTTCTCCGTCGTAATTGCACAGTCTGTTGGCTGTAACAAGTACCGCACGGCCGTTAATTTGTGAAGAAAAGGTGGATATCTTGCAATCATCTGCACGTTTGATCGAATCAAAATCAATCCCTGCGTTGGAGGCGGATCGCCCTACAATATCGTCGGGTGATTTATCACAGAGCACAAAAAAAAGAGCATTGGCATACGCAAGCTTCCCTTCCTTGCTCAGATACACCAAAGGCTTCTGCGATGTTTCAAGAATCGTTTTAAGCAGAAGGTGTTGCTCGCTATGAGAGAGGTCTAATGCAGATGGCGTGCGGTTTTTTACAAATAGATACGCCACCAACGAAAAAACCATCACCAGAGTTAGCAGATAAATCTGCTCGGATGCCTGATGAATTGCAATCTCGTTTAAAAAAAATGGGAGATATGTGTAGAAATTGCTCATGTAATGTTAACGCAGAGAGTATAATGTAAAAACTTTTTGATGAATTTTTTGGTTAGTCTTTTATAATTACCCGTTTAAACACTCCCTTCAGCTCATCCCGCCTGTTAGCGGCTTCTTTGATATTTTATAAAAGAGAAGTCGGGGTGATCTTCCCGCCATACCTCTATCCATGTAGTGCCTGTTTGTTCCCTGTAATCAGGAAAAAAGGTGTCTCCCTCGTATGTTTTTTTTATTTCTGTGATGATGAGCTCATCGGCCATTCCAATTGTTTGCCGGTAAATCTCACCACCTCCAATCACAAATACCTTCTCGTGCTCTTGCAACGCGCCCAACGCCTCTTCTATGGAAGAGTATACGTCCACATGATCATACGTTTTGGAACGCGACAGAACCACGTTTTTACGCCCGGGAAGAGGCCTCTCGTTCAACTCTTCGAAAACAATGCGTCCCATCAACAGCGGATGTCCCATCGTCGTACGTTTGAAGAACGCGAGATCTTCTTTATAGTGCCACGGCAACTCTCCATCTTTACCGATAACAAGATTTGGATCGTGCGCTGCGATAAGAGTGAGAATCATACGGCCACCGGAAATCGGATGGGCTCGTGGGGATGATAGTTGCGCAACTCAAAATCATCGAAATCGAGCTCATCCAGAGGTTTTTTTGCAATGATCAGTTCAGGCAGCGGACGCGGCTCCCGTTTCAGTTGCTCCTTTAACCCATCGATGTGATTTTCGTAGATATGTGCATCCACAATGGTATGCGAAAAAACACCGGGCTCGTGGCCGGTTTCCTGAGCAACGGCCATCGTTAGCGCCGAATAGCAGGCCAGATTAAACGGTATGCCCAGGGCAATGTCGCCCGATCGCTGCGTGAGGTGGCAGTTCAGTCGTCCGTTCTGCACATTAAAAATATACATGACATGGCAGGGCGGCAGACGCATTTCGTGCAACAGCCCCGGGTGCCAGGCACTTACTACAATCCGACGGCTGTTTGGGTTTGTTTTAAGCATCTCCACAGCACGCTGCAGTTGATCAAATTCCGCATAGTGCAGCGGCTCTTCTTCGTACGCTTTGTTTCCGGGGTATGACACATCCTGCTCGGATTTCAGATAGGGAAACCGCCGCCACAGTGTCGGATAAATCGGGCCAACATAGCCGTCATCATCGGCCCAGGCATCCCAAATATGGCAATCTTTTTCGTCGCGCAGCCAGCGTACATGATCTTCTCCACGCAGGTACCAGAGCAGTTCAAGAATCACCGAACGGAAATACACTTTTTTAGTTGTTAAAAGCGGGAACCCATCTGCCAGATCCACTTTATAATGCTCCGAAAAGCAGGAAATGGTATCTGTTCCAGTGCGGTTTTCTTTTCGCACACCATGTTCGAGGACGTTTTGTACTAAATCAAGATATTGCTTCATGACGTTTTTTTGCGCAATAGGTTGGAGCTTATGTCACCTTAAAGTAGCTATTTGTAAAGAGGGGATAAATCTAAACCTGTAAATTTTTCAACGCGTGCCGGGCCGCTGCCTGTTCGGCCTCTTTTTTACTTTTCCCCTTCCCTCTGCCCAACACGGTATCGCCAACGCGAACCGAAATATCAAAGGTTTTGTCGTGCCCCGGGCCGGTTTCCATCAACACTTCGTAGACCGGTAACGGTCGTTTTTCAAACTGCATCCGCTCCATCAGCAGACTTTTATGATTATCGGCAGTGCTTAGAAGGTCCGGAATGTTAACATGCTTGTTGTACACCGATTTTACGATGGCCGAAGTTTGCTCATATCCCTTGGTGAGGTAGAGAGCACCGATTACAGACTCAAACTGATCAGACAATATGCCTTTGGAAAGTGTGATGTCGTGCCGGGAGGCCTGGTCACCGATTTCCAGCACCATATACAGTTCCAATTTACGAGCCAGAAAAGCCAGGGTCTCCCCCTTCACCAGCTTGGATCGCGCTTTGGTCAGAAAACCCTCATCTTCTTTGGGATACCGGCTATAGAGTAGTTCAGAAATGATCAAATCGAGCACGGCATCTCCTAAAAATTCGAGCCGCTCGTAGGTTTCATGAGCGGCGTACTGCTCACTATCGATGATAGATTTATGGCGCAGTGCCTGCAAAAAGAGCTGCTGATCGCTTTCAGAGAGTTCAATTCCCAGAATCTCGGATAACTTTCTCAGGCGGTCGCTCGTGTCGGGCAGTTCATCCGACTGTTTGCGAAACAGATGCCTGAGCTTTTGGAACAACGCCTACTCCTCGAATTTTTTGAACACAATGGTCGTATTGTGTCCTCCAAAGCCAAACGCATTATTCATGGCATACCGCACATCCCGCGCCTCCGCTTCGTTGGTTGTGTAATTCAGGTCGCACTCCGGGTCTGGCTCGGAATAGTTAATGGTAGGCGGAATAATGCCGTGATAGGTTGTCAACAGTGCTGCAATCGCTTCGGCTGCCCCGGCTGCACCCAGCATGTGGCCGGTCATCGACTTGGTAGAGTTGCAGTTGATTTTATAGGCATGATCGCCAAATACCTTTTTGATGGTATTGCTTTCCGCAATATCGCCAAGCGGTGTGGATGTTCCGTGCATATTAATGTGATCCACATCTTCCGGTTTGATGTTGGCCATTTTAAAGGCCGACCGCAATGCCAGTTGTACGCCATTTCCATCGGGATCGGGTGCGGTAATATGATACGCATCTGCCGAAAAGCCGTACCCGACAATTTCGCCATAGATGCGGGCACCACGATCGACGGCCGATTCGTACGATTCCAGAAACATCATTCCGGCCCCTTCGCCAAGCACAAAACCGTCGCGGGTCTTATCAAATGGACGGGACGCTGTTTCCGGCGATTCATTTCGCGTAGACAGTGCTCTCATACTGCTGAAGCCGGCAATTCCAATCTTCCATACCGGAGATTCTGATCCGCCGCACACAGCCATATCGGCCTGTCCGTAACGAATGGTGTCGTAGGCAAGAGCAATGTTCTGAGATCCGGTTGCGCATGCCGATACGGCACAATAATTCGCACCTCTGAAACCATACTTGATGGAGATGTGACCGGCAGGCATGTCCGGAATCAGCATGGGAATAAAGAACGGAGAGACCCCCTTGGGCCCCCGTTCATGATGAGATACGGCTTGGTCGTAGAATGTTTTCATCCCGCCAACACCGGTTCCCACGATCACCGCAACCCGATCTTTATTGATCGTGTCGAGGTCAACCTTACTGTCGGCAATCGCTTCATCGGCTGTAACAATCGCATATTGCGATACATTATCGAGCCGCCGAGCCTCTTTGCGTTCAAAAAAGTTATGGGGATCGAATTGATCGATCTGTCCGGCAAATTTGGTCGGGAACTCCGATGTATCGAAATGTTCGATCATCCGAATTCCGCTTTTTCCTGAAACGAGACCGTTCCAGAAATCGGGAGCTGTGTTACCAACCGGGGTTAAGGCCCCCAATCCGGTAACCACTACTCTGCGTCCGTCCATAAAAGTATAACCTAAATGTTAGGAATGTTAGGATTTTTCCTGCAAGTAGGTAATGGCATCGCCAACCGTTGCAATATTTTCAGCATCTTCATCGGGGATACTGAGATCAAATTCTTTTTCGAATTCCATAATCAATTCTACGGTGTCCAGAGAGTCAGCTCCCAGGTCGTTTGTAAAATTGGCATCGTGCACTACTTCTGACTCATCCACTCCGAGTTTATCTACGATGATGGCTTTTACTTTTGATTCTACGTCTTGTGACATATCAGTCTAAGGATTTATTTAGGGTTTGATTCGGTAAAAAATCATTTCAATGATAAGGCTTCTTGATAAAAAAGTATATCAAGTGGCGCCAAGTTACGAAATTTTCGGTATTGCAGTTACATCGCCATGCCGCCATCTACCCGGATGGTCTCGCCGGTGATGTAAGAACTTAAATCTGAGGCTAAAAAAGCAACTACATTTGCAACCTCTTCGGGATTGCCCGCCCGGCCCAGCGGTGTCTCCTGTTTAATCGCTTCCAGTACTTTTTCGTCGAGGTTTTCGGTCATCTCGGTGGTAATATAGCCGGGGGCCACCACATTTGCCCGAATGCCGCGGCTGGCAAGCTCCTTGGCATACGATTTCGTAAAACCGATCAATCCGGCTTTACTTGCAGCGTAGTTGCTCTGCCCCGCATTGCCACTCAGGCCTACCACAGAACCGATCTGTATAATCGATCCGCCGCGGGCGCGCATCATCGGTTTGGCAGCTGCTTTTGAATAATTAAATACACTTTTCAGATTGGTATTGATCACCTCATCCCACTGCTCTTCACTCATCCGAAGGATCAGGTTATCACGGGTGATACCGGCATTATTCACAAGCACATCCAGAGATCCCCACTCATCAACAATTTGTTGGAGTACTTCTTCAGCTTTGGCAAAATCGACAGCGTCTGCCTGCATGGCTTTGGCTTTTACACCGTGGCTTTCCATCTCTTTCACCACGGCCTCGGCTGCGTCAACGGATCGTGCGTATGTAATAGCGACATTGGCCCCCATCGATGCCAGGGTAAGGGCAATGGAGCGGCCGATACCGCGGCTGCCACCGGTTACAAGACAGTTTTTCTCGTTCAGTTGCAATGTATTACTCATAACCTTGAATGATTGCTTGTTTTAACGTTCGTTTGGTTAGGCCCTGAAGAACCTGTCCGGGGCCAACTTCGGTGTAGTGGGTCATTCCCTTCTCATGCATATTTTGAAGCGTTTGCGTCCAGCGCACCGGATTGGTTAGTTGACTGATTACATTCTCCTTCAGCAGATCAGGATCTGTGCTTCCCTGGGCAGTTACATTGCTGTATACCGGAATCGGCGGTTCGCTAAACGTTATCGTATCCAGCTTCGCCTTTAGCCCTTGTAGTGCAGGTGCCATCAACGGAGAGTGAAATGCTCCACTTACAGGCAGCATTTTGGCCAGCCGGCAACCTTGTTCTTTGGCAATCTCAACGGCTCGTTTTACGGCCTCTACATCGCCGGATATGACCAGTTGACCGGGACTGTTATAATTTGCGCAGACAACCGGCTTCTCCACTTCAGCCGACGCTTTTTTACAGATTTCTTCCACGTCTGCATCATCCATGCCAATAATTGCAGCCATGCTTCCCGGAAATTCTGTTCCGGCATTTTGCATCAGCTCTCCCCGCAGGGAAACCAGATCCATCCCGGATTCCAGATCAATCACACCGGCACTTACAAGAGCGGAAAATTCGCCAAGGCTGTGTCCCGCCACGGCATCCGGTTTCAGGTCCAACAGTTGAAACAACGCTACGGAGTGCAGAAAAATAGCCGGTTGTGTGTAACGGGTTTCCATCAATTTTTCGGATGGGCCGTTAAACATAATATCGGTGATAGAGTAACCAAGCTGATTGTTGGCACGGTCGAACAGCTCTCTGACCACGCCACCGTTATCGTAGTGCTCTTGGGCCATGCCCACTTTTTGCGATCCCTGTCCGGGAAACAGTACTGCCTTCATCACAAACTCCATTTCAGATAGACGGATCCCCATGTAATACCCCCGCCAAAAGCAGAAAGTACCAGGTTGTCGCCTTTTTTCAATTTGTCTTTCCAGTCGTAGAGACAGAGCGGAATAGTAGCGGCGGTGGTGTTTCCGTATCGGTCGATGTTGATCATCACCTTGTCTCTGCTGATTCCCATACGCCGTGCCGTTGCATCAATAATTCGCATGTTTGCCTGATGGGGTACCAGCCATTGCACGTCTTCAGGGCCCAGGTTATTCTTCTCCATAATTTCGAGCGAGACATCCGCCATACCGGTGGTCGCTTTTTTGAATACCGAACGGCCATCCTGATAGATGTAATGCATTTTTTGATCCACAGTTTCGTGAGTGGCCGGGTTGATGCTGCCCCCCCCGGGCTGATACAGAATGCATTCGTCGTCGCCATCGGTATATTGCAGAAAATCAATAATGCCACTGTCGTCGTCCGAGCGTTCCAGAACCACGGCTCCGGCTGCATCGCCAAAAAGAATACAGGTGGTACGATCGGTATAATCGATAATAGAGCTCATTTTATCGCTCCCAATCACAACTACTTTCTGTGCACGACCCGATTCAATCAACGTGGCTCCGGTTGTAAGTGCAAACAAAAATCCACAACACGCGGCCGATACATCAAAGGCGTACGCATTGGTTGCACCGATCTGTTTTTGGATGAGGCAGCTTGTGGCAGGAAACAGATAATCGGGGGTAACCGTCGCCGTAATAATCACATCCACATCATCAGGAGCTACACCGGCATTGTTCAGGGCATCCAACGCAGCATGATGCCCCATAAACGAACTGCCTTTATCAGAATCTTTTAAGATTCGGCGCTCTACGATTCCGGTACGGGTTCGGATCCACTCGTCGTCGGTATCCACCATCGATTCGAGCTCTTTGTTGGTCAATACATACTCCGGCAAATAGTGTCCTACGCCGGTAATTTTTGCGCGATGCGATGCCATAAAAACAGTTGTTAGATTCGGTTATTGCAGAGCCGAGACGATTTTATCGTTCAGGCCGTGCTTAATACACTCTGCAGCACGTAATATCATATTTTTAATTGCGGTGGGCGAGCTGCCGCCGTGCCCCACAAAGCTGATTCCATTTACGCCCAGAAATGGAACTCCGCCTACATGCTCGTAATTGAATGATTGCAGAGATGATGTAAGAATGTCGATCATCATTTTTTGAGCGGCCGCATCCGCGTTGGCTTCTTTCAATGCTTTCCCAATCATCATTTTGAGAACATCCGGAATGGATTCGCCAAATTTGAGCAATACATTTCCGGTAAAACCATCGGTAAGGATAACATCGGCCTTACCGTAAAGAATATCTTTTCCTTCGATATTTCCCACAAAATTATCGAGACGGGATAGCAGTTCGTACGCCTGACGATGTGTGTCGGTTCCCTTCTCTGCTTCCGATCCCACATTCACGAGGCCTACCTTCGGGTCGTCCACATGCATGATTCGTTTCAAAAATACAGTGGCCATTCTCGAGAACTGAAGGTACATCTCCGGTTTCAGTTCCAGGTTGGCGCCGGCGTCAATAAGAAGGCGAACGCCTTTAATGGTCGGAAATGCGGCGGCTATGGTGGGGCGGCTAACGCCGGGCAGCTTGCCCAGAATAAATGTAGACGCGGCGAGAAGAGCGCCTGTGTTTCCGGCACTTACAAAGCCATCACACGCTCCGTTCTTATGGGCCGTAATGCCTACCGTGATAGACGATTGCGTCTTGGTTTTAAGAGCTGCCGAAGCGGCATCATCCATTGTGATAATTTCCGGAGCATCCAGAGTACGAACGCGCGAGGCATCGTACGCATGGCGCTGCAGCTCTTTTTCGATTAGCGCGGACGGACCAACGAGTAATACTGTCAGTTCGCTGTTTTCTTCGAGGGCAAGCAGGGCGCCTTTAACGGGATTCTCCGGAAAATAGTCCCCACCTGTTACATCAACAGCAATGACCATTAAACAGGGATTAGGTTATTTGGATACGTTAAGTACTTGTCTTCCTCGGTGATACCCACACTCCATGCATACGTGGTGGTATTTATGCAATGCACCACAATTGGAGCACTCTGCAAGGGTGGCTCCGCTGATTGCGTGGTGGGCACGTCGTTTGTCACGTCTGGCTTTGGATGTTTTTCGTTTTGGGTGTGCCATTATAGTCTGAATTAAATGTTACTTCTTCAACTGTTTTAATTTTTCCCATCGTGGATCGATTGTCTGTTCGTCTTCTTCGTCGGATGCCCCAAAGGTTTTAACCTGAAACGCCTGGTATGTCCCATCATCCTTCAAATAATCAGGATGAATTTTTTTGATGGGAACAGCCAGCTGTATGGAGTCCTTCACCTCATCGTTAATATCCAGCACAAATGGATCGGGAGGAATAGGGCGTACCGCCGAATCTTTGGTTTCAGATTTCTCTGAAGTATCCGGTTCGAACAGAATGTCGAAAGAACTTTTTATGGTTGACGTAAACGGCTTCAGGCTACGGTCGCAAACCAATTCCACGTTTGCATCCACCTTGTAAGAGACCTTGATAAAACGGTCGCCGTTCAAAAAGTCAATATGGCAATCAGCCTCCAGAAGCCGAACCTGTTCGGTCAGCTCGAAATACTCTTCCGGTAAGTGAACCGTACGCCGGCTCAGCCCGGAAGGCAATTCCTGAATTTTGAATGTCAATCTGTTTAAATCCACAATAGCCATCAAAAATAAGGAACATTGCTTTGTAAAGCAATCAGTTAAAGAGCCCGAACATGCGTTGTTCGATCAACTCAATGATCTTACCCAGGTGCTCGGTATCGTTCACAAAATCGAGGTCGTCCGTGTTGATAATTAACTTTTGGTGCGGGTAGCGATCGATCCAGTTTTCGTACAGTTGGTTTAGCTTTTCGAGATAATCGATGCGAATGGTATTCTCGTAATCGCGTCCGCGCTGCTGAATTTGATTGACCAGTGTAGGCACCTGAGCCCGAAGGTAGATCAACAGATCGGGAGGCTGCAAAAAGGCAACCATCTCCTCGAACAGAGCACAGTAGTTTTCGTAATCACGATCACTCATCAGGTTCATCGCATGCAGGTTTTTGGCAAAAATCTCCACATCCTCATAGATGGTGCGATCTTGTATAATATGATGATCCGATTCGAGCATCTGTTTGTGATGGTGAAACCGGCTCGACAAAAAATAGATCTGAAGATTGAAACTCCATCGCCTCATATCTTCATAAAAATCGGATAGATATGGATTATCATCTACCGATTCAAAGTACGGCTTCCACCCAAAGTGATTGGCCAGCAGCCGGGTGAGGGATGACTTTCCGGCACCAATATTACCGGCAATTGCAATGAATTTTTTTGGTTCGTTTACAGACATAGTACTTTATTTACCCAGTAGCTGATACATCGCTTTCTTGTAATTTTCCACGCCGGGCTGGTTGAATGGATTCACCCCAAGCATATATACATACACCGCCGTAAAGAGTTCGTAGAAATAGATCAACCGCCCAATCTGCTGCGCATTGAGCTTTTCCATACAGATACGCACCAGCGGCACCCCGCCCTGCACATGCGCCTGACAGGTTCCTTCGAGCGCGCTGCTGTTAATTTTATGGAGTGAACGATGGTTGAGGTAGCTGAGCTGATCCACATCGTCGTTAGCCGGTGGCAGTTGGATGTCCGAAATCGGTTTTTCTACTGTAATCAGCGTCTCCATCATATTACGGCGGCCCTGCTGAATCATCTGCCCAATGCTGTGCAAATCGGTTGAGTAAGCTGCGGTTGCCGGAAACAGGCCGTTGCCGTCTTTCCCCTCACTCTCACCCAGTAGCTGTTGGGTCCACCCGCAGAACTGATTGAGCTCCGGTTCAAACGTACCGATCACATCCAGCGCAATGTTGTTTTTGTGCAGCGTGTACCGCACCGAGGCGTATTTGAGAATGGTTTCGGGATCTTCTTCGTTCTTTTTGTACTCGGCAACCGCCCCGTAATAGAGTGTTTGGATGTCAATCCCGGCCACGGCCACCGGAAACAGACCTACCGGAGTAAGCACCGAATAACGACCACCAATATCTTCCGGAATGGCGTATTTGGCGTAGCCCTCAGCGTCTACAATATCGTTCAGCACCCCGCCGGTCGGGCCGGTTGTGGCTACAATTCGTTTCGAGGCATCATCCGGAAAATGTTCGTGAATCCAATGCCGCAGCATTCGGAAAGCGATGGCCGTTTCGAGCGTAGTGCCCGACTTGGATATCACATTCAGATACACGCTTTTAGCGGTACCATCGGCATTGGGCTTTTCCAGATAGCGCATCAGCTCCTCCAGATAGCGGCCGCCCATGTGGTGCCCGGCAAAAATGATCTCCGGGCCCGCCCCGTTAAAAGGCTTCTTTAACGCTTCAATAATCGCCCGCGCCCCTTGATAGGAGCCGCCAATTCCACATACAATGAACACGTCGGCATCCTGCCGAATTCGCTGAGCGTGCTGTGCCATGGAATCGAGCTCGGCATCGTTGGGCTCTCGTAAAATACGTCTCCAGCCGAGCCAGTTACTCCCTACCCCGGAGCTATCTTGCACATTGATAAAAGCTTCTTTGGCTTTCTCTATTCCGGCTTCAAAATCATCTTGGTCAATAAAAGGTGTAGCACCTTCTATATTTACATCTATCATTATTTATCGCAGTATTTTTGCTAATTCTACCAGTTCGAAATTGATCTCCTTTTTCTTTCCAAAAGTCATCCGAAGCGGCGTGATTTTAATTTTGTTGTTCACAATGCCAACCATTACTTCGGTGTGGCCTTCGAGCAGCACTTTGATGGCCGCCGAACCGAGCCGGCTTGCCAATACCCGATCGCGAGCTGTGGGAGCCCCTCCCCGCTGAATGTGGCCGAGAATACAAACCCGCATCTCATATTTTTCAAAGCCGCTGCGCAGTTTTTCGGATAGTTTTAGCGCACCCCCGGTCTCATCTCCTTCGGCAATCACCACCAAGCTGCTTCGGCGCTGCTTGTCCAATACACCGTGCAGTGAACTTTTCACCTCGTTCACATCGGTCAGGGATTCCGGCAGCAAAATCAGTTCTGCCCCGCCGGCAATGCCGGTCTCAAGGGCGATGAACCCCGCGTCGCGACCCATCACTTCCACCAAAAACAAGCGGTCGTGTGCATCGGCGGTATCCCGTATTTTATCGATCGCTTCCATGGCCGTGTTCAGGGCCGTATCGTAGCCGATCGTCTCGTCGCTGCCAACCAGGTCGTTGTCTATGGTGGCAGGAACACCGCAAACGGGTATACCGTGCTCTTTGGAGAGTAGCGTCCCCCCCATAAACGTTCCATCTCCACCGATTACGATCAGTGCGTCAACATCGTTATCCTTTAAAATTTTTGCTGCTTTGGCACGTCCCTCCTCGTTCCGAAACTCGACGCAGCGGGCCGATTTTAATACGGTACCCCCCCGTTGAATAATATTGGATACATCGGAGGAAGTAATTTTTTTAAAATCCCCATTTATTAACCCTTTGTATCCGTATCGAAACGCAACAATATCAATTTCATTCGATGCTGCCGTACGCACGACAGCCCGAAAAGCGGCGTTCATCCCCGGGGAATCACCCCCGCTTGTTAATACACCTACTGTTTTCAATGGTCTGTTCATTTAGCATTTTGTGATGAAGCCACTAAACTAAACACACATCGCCCAGCAAGCAACAATTTAATGCTGAAACTTCTTATTTTGCGCAAAAAATTGACAGGTGCTTTAACCCATGCCAGACTCGGTAACCGACCAACCAATACAGACGAGCGCACAACTCCGGGAGATCACAGCTCCCATTCAGGATCATCTTGATGAATTCCGGATCTATTTTCGTGACGCTATCGACACAGACGTCTTTCTGCTAAACCGGATTATCCACTATCTGCTTCGTCAAAAAGGGAAAGAGATACGCCCTACCCTTGTTTTTATGAGTTCCCGACTGTTTGGCTCGGTAGATGAGCGCAGCTATGTGGCGGCCACCATGATCGAGCTGCTGCATACCGCCACACTCATTCATGATGATGTAGTAGATGATGCAGAGAAACGCCGCGGCTTTTCGAGCATCAACCGCCTCTGGAAGAATAAAGCCGGCGTGCTGCTGGGTGATTTTCTGCTCTCAAAAGGATTGCTTATCGCACTCGACAACGAAGAGTACAGCATGCTGCAGATCTTGTCGGACGCCGTAAAAAAAATGAGTGAGGGCGAGCTTCGGCAGTTAAAAACGGCCAAACTCTTCAACATGGATGAAGAGCGCTACTATCAAATCATCTCCGAAAAAACGGCCAGCCTTATTGCAGCTTGCTGTAAATGCGGCACGGTTGCTGCCACCGATGATGAGGAGGTCGCTGCGGCAATGCATCGTATTGGCATGAATATCGGAATTGCCTTTCAAATAAAAGATGATCTGTTTGATTACGGACTGGATGATGTTGGCAAGCCGACCCGCAATGATATTAAAGAGAGCAAAGTAACACTGCCTCTGATTAAAGCGATGGAACAGGCTCCTGCCTCCGATCGGCGTTCGGTGCGCCGGCTTATGCGCAAACGCAAAAAGCGCGATTCCGATATCCGAAAAATTGTCTCCTTTACGCATGAGTGGAACGGGCTCGGACGGGCCGAAGAAGCGATGCGAGGCTACGCAAACAGCGCGCTTGAAGAGCTCCGAACACTGCCGGTGCAACAGGGACGCGCCGAATTTGAAGCGTTGGTTCAATTCATCATCAACCGTAAAAAATAGCATGCCCCTGCGCTATTTCATTTCGGATGTTCACCTTGGCGCTGCAACAGACGATACGCCGGAATCCCTTCTGGCATTTTTCGATCACGCCGCCTCGCAAAATGCTGAACTTTACATACTGGGCGATCTTTTTGATTACTGGATGGAATATCCAAATGCAGTGCCCGATCTTCATCGGCCGGTTCTCGAAGCACTCCAATCGTATTGCGCGGCGGTTTCTCCGATTCATCTCATTACGGGAAATCACGACAACTGGACACGCGGCTATTTTGAAGAGCTCGGCTGCCGGGTAACGGGAGAAGCCATTGAACTGAACGAGCCGGCCCCCACCCTGCTGCTGCACGGAGACGGACTGGCCGACGCGGATTATGGCCTGCCACGGCCAGCCACTCACCGGCTATTACGGCACCCCGCTTTTGTATCGCTCTACCAACGGCTCTTCCCGCTCCGGTCTGGCCTGGCCATTATGAAATGGGTGTCGGGGGTGAATCGCAATCTGGGCAAAACCGACCCATCGCGGCTTTCTGAATGGGCCAGAGAGTATGTAAAAGCGAGCCACTTTCACTATATTATTACCGGGCACGATCATGTGCCCCGAGTGGAAACATTTGCACACGGCATTCATATAAATTGTGGTGCTTTTTATCTGCACCGAACCCTTTGCCGCTATACCAATAGCCGGTTTGAACTCGTTACCTGGGATGCGGCAACCTCTGCTTTATCTCCCGTAAAAGGTACCAACGCTGTTAACTATACCCCATGAGTGAACACAATTCCAATTTTGATAAAGAGCGATACTTTAATGACCCGGAGTATCGTAAGCAGATTATCGCACAGAGAAAAGCACAAAAAACATCCTCATCCGGTGGTGGCTCTTTCTTTTCCGGACGTGGACGCGCCATTGCTCTGTGGGCCGGCGGTGCATTTGTAGTGCTGGCACTGGCCGTAACCGGCTACGTAATTTATCTCTTCCAGGCACTTCCATCCATCGAAGAACTTGAAAATCCCGAGACAGCCATCGCATCGGTTGTGAAAAGCCGCGACGGGGTAACTCTCGATCGCTATTTCATTGAAAACCGCACCTATGTGCCGATCGACCGCATTTCGCCCAACGTGGTCAATGCGCTGGTGGCCACCGAAGACCATCGGTTTTTTACCCACTGGGGCATTGATGCCGAGCGGCTTGCCGGGCTGCCGTACTATTGGATTCAGGGTCGGTTTCAGGGAGGTTCTACAATTAGCCAACAGCTGGCCCGGAATCTCTATCGGAAGATTGGCCGCGAGGTGTCCATCACCCGAAAGCTCCGGGAGATGATTACAGCCATTCAGATTGAGCAGAACTATACCAAGCGCGAAATCATCGAGATGTACCTGAATACGGTTGAGTTTTCGAACAGTGCATTTGGTATCGAGTCGGCATCCCAAACACACTTTAATAAACCGGCCAGCGATTTAACCATTTCCGAGGCCGCCACGATGATCGGTCAATTGCGGGCCATCTACGCCTATAATCCGCGCCTGTTTGAAGAGCGGTCGCGCGCGCGCCGGAACGTGGTTCTGACACAGATGGAGAAGCACGGTTTTATCACGCCGGAGATGTTTCAGGCAATCGCTCAGGAAGAGATTGTACTGAATTACCAGCCGCCGAGCCGGTCGGGCCGCGAAAGCCGCTATTTTGGAGAGTACGTCCGCCAGCAGGTAATGCCGTGGATTGAAGAGAATGGATACGATCTCTACTCCGACGGGCTCACCATCTACACCACCATCGACTCGCACCTTCAGCGCTACGCCGACCGCGCGGTGCGGGAACGGCTTGAGGAGTTTCAGCCCATTTTTGAACGGGAATGGACCAGTCCCGGCGGCGACTATATGAATCGCCTGTGGGAGCAGCATCCCGATTTTCTGAAAAGCTTTATTCGCGACACCGACCGCTATAAAAATGCATTTCAGGAGTACGACACACGCTTCGAAGCCGTGGTATTTGACAGCCTTTTAGCCGATACGGCATTTGTAAAGTCGGTGATGCGCGACCGCACGCGGCTGCAAGCCAGTTTTGTGGCGATTGATCCCCGCGATGGCAATGTACTGGCCTGGGTTGGCGGAGCCGACTACGGGCGGCGGCAGTTCGACCACGTGCATCAGTCGCGCAAACAGGCCGGCTCCACCTTTAAGCCGTTTGTGTATGCCGTAGCCATCGACAACGGATACATGCCGTACCATCGTTTTTCGAAGTACCCCGTTACCTTCATTGACCGGCAGGGTAATCGTTGGAATCCGCGCGATGCCAGTGTGCCCGACGGTCCGGAGATGGTGCCGCTGCGTGATGCGCTGGCCCGAAGTCTTAACAATCCCACCGTACGGCTGCTGCCTGAAATTGCCGGTGCACCGGGTACAAACCGGCTGGAAGATCTGCAACCGGCAGCCCAAAAAATTATCGAGATGGCCTCCAATTTGGGTATCAATATGGAGGGCGCACCGCCCTATCCTTCTATTGCTTTGGGCACGGCTGAGGTTTCTCTGCTGGAGTTGACCAGCGCTTACACGGCGTTCGCCAATCAGGGTGTGCATATCGACCCGATTGCAGTTACCCGCATAGAGGACAAAGAAGGAAACGTGTTGATTGAGTTCTTTCCCGAATATCAACAAGAAGCCATCAGTCCCGAAACGGCGTATTTGATGATTGATATGATGCGCGGCGTGATTCGCGGGGGCGAGGGCTTCCACGGTACCGGTGTGCGGATGAGAAATGTATACGGAATTACACAAGACATTGCCGGTAAAACCGGTACTACCCAAAACAGTACCGACAACTGGTTTGTAGCGATGACGCCGCATCTGGTCATGGGCTCCTGGGTTGGCGGCGATGACCGTCGCATCCGCTTCCCGACCGACCGGCCGGGCAGTATTGGCCAGGG
>JBLRWS010000027.1:0-34058 GCA_047921075.1 Balneolaceae bacterium
CAATGATGTTACGTTACAAGCTGATGGCTCAAATGATTTTCATTCGGTTTATAAACAGTGTAGTAATGGTAAAGAAGTAATGAGGTGTAGAATTACCGGGGATGGTTGTGATATTGGCGGGCAAGAATTTTGCGACGAGTTAGAAGAAAACTAGTTGTATAGATTTTAAATACTTGGTAGAAGGCTTTGAAAAATCGCTGGCGCGATCAAAAAATGGGCATGGCTTTTCAAAGCCTGATAGTTGTAATAATCTTCAACCGCCAAGTATTTAATTGTGATTTAAAGTTACACTTCATTATATGAATAGATTTATAATATTATTTCTGCTTATATCAATTTCAGGGTGCCATGCGGAAAACATAGATGAAATTGATGTCCGGGTTTTAGAGTTAGACCCTCAAAATGTACAACAACTGAAATTTTCCGACATCGTATCAGAGTTTAAGTTTGTAAAATTGAACACTCCTGAAAACATCTATTTTGGAAATGCAGATAAGATAATTGTATCTGACAACCGAATTTATGTTTTAGACATATTTACAGGAGAGAAGCTGCTTGTTTTTGATATCCATGGAGAGTTTATTTTTGAAATTTCTACTCATGGAAGAGGCCCCGGTGAATTGCTTCAGCCGGCTGATTTTATAGTGGATACTGAGGGTGAAAAAATTGTGATTTTGGATCAGGGTAATATAAAGTTGTCTTTTTATAACATAGCAGACGGTTCATTTATTGAAGATAAGACCTTAAATTTCTGGACATATTATTTCCACAAGAATGGCGAGGGATATGTTTTTTTTAATAACAACCTGCAAAATGCCCAAAATAATCATAATGTTCTTTTCACTGATAATTCTTTAACTATCATCAACAGAGAACAGCCGATACCTGGTCATCAACGTAATTTCCATTATGCACTTCCAAGAAAATTTACCTCGTATAAAGACCGAGTGTATTTAACGATTCCATTTAACAATACAATTTACACTGTAAGTGATAACCAGGCAGTTCCATATCTTGTTTTAGATTTTGGAGATCTCAATATACCTGGAACATTTTTTGAAACATTTACAGATAACAGAGAGAGAATACAAGAGGTTAAAAACTATGGTTTTAATGTCACGAACTATTTCGAAAGTGACGAATTCGTTTTCTTTAATTACCGGTATATGAATAACACGAATTATTATTTTCAATCAAAGAAAACAGGCGTGGAGTTGCACACAAATAACCAGAATCTGAGCTTCGATGTTGGCTTTGGGCCAATGATGCTTTGGCCAATGGAGGTTTCTGAAAACTATTTGGTTTGGCAACAGGAGCCATTTAAGTTAAAATCTTATGTGGATAATGTTAAAAACTCTCTATCTGATGCAAAGTGGAAGGACTTTGAACAAACCAACAGAGACTTGATCGAGTTTAGCAACTCAATTGACCCAAACGACAATGCGTATTTAATCCTTACAAAGTTGGATTTTTAATCTAAGTCTGAGCACTATTCCCGAAACGGCAGCAGATAATCAGGTATGCCAGCGGAAGCTACCTTGCTCGGCTCGAAGCGCGGGGACTCTCCGGTGAGGTGCTCCGCCAAACGATAAGCCTGCAGTTGATTAAGTGAATGGCAGGTGTGCCTTACGTAGAGTGGATTCCCAGGCGTGCAAGTAATGCATGGTATTCATTCGTCTGGCGAGATATAGTAATAAAGGAAAATTCATCACGCAGCGGCATGTTGGTCCGCAGTGCGTAGAAACCATCGTTCTTTCGTTGTGAGGTCGTATCCATCAGCCTTCGCATACGCCGGTCGTACTCTCCAATCGGGTGCAACTTTAGTAGCACCTCAGAAAGCGAACGGCAGGAGGAGACGTCCGCCGCGGAGGCCTCAAACGGGGTGGGCGGGGTATGAGGCGGCAGCCCGAAATGCGAGCACAGCGCGTCTGCAATCATCCGGCTTGCCCGCCATTTGGCTTGTTTCGAGTAGCCGGCAATGTGCGGGGTGGCCAGAAAGGCGTGCT
Source organism: Balneolaceae bacterium (assembly GCA_047921075.1). Lineage (GTDB taxonomy): Bacteria > Bacteroidota > Rhodothermia > Balneolales > Balneolaceae > JBLRWS01. Next base: position 2,007 of record JBLRWS010000027.1, read on the forward strand.
CGGCCACGCGGTCGTTAAAACCGGGTTCGCGCTCCCACACATCCAGCACGTACGCGTCCAGCCGGCCCCGTTCCAGCGCATCGAGGAGGGCACGTTCTTCGACCACCCCCCCGCGCGACGCATTGATCAGCAGCTTGTGACGGCTGCGCTGTGCCCACTTTCGATCATACAGATGCCTTGTTGGATGGGCGCCCCCGTCGGTGAGCGGTACATGAAAGGTGAGTACATCACACTGGTACAGGGCCTCTTTGTCGGCCGAGTGAAAGGTATCGTCAACCGCTGCTCTGGGCGGGTCGTACAGGACGGTCGCCATGCCAAGGCTCGACAGCAGCGTATGAACGGCACCACCGGTGTGGCCGCATCCCACAATGCCCACGGTTACGTCAGACGGCTCCAGTTGCCGGTCATCGCAATAGAGCAGAATGGCAACCGCCACATATTCGGCGACAGCCCGCGCATTGCAGCCGGCGGCATCGGCAAATGCGATGCCGAGCTGTTCAAGATGGTGCTTGTCTACATGATCACTGCCCGCTGAGCCGGTAGCGATAAACGACAGATTACCCCGCTCGGGAAGTGTGGTTGCATCAATGCGGGTGGTGGTGTTAATGAGCAGCGCGTTGTAACGGGGCGCGTCGGACGGAAACCGGACGGGATCGAACCGATCGGCCCGAATGGGAGGCGGAAGCGCCTCATTCAGGCGATAGAGATGGCGATTGGCAAGTACAGTGGGGACAGCCATAAAGGGGCGACTCTAAAAACTCCTTAAAACGGTGTATATTTAATCAAAATACGAATAAACAAAACTTCTTTTTATATGTCTTCAGCCGGTATGAACACCGTATCCATCATCCGTAAAAAACGCGATGGCAGCAGCCTCACAGCCGATGAGATCGATCATCTGATTCAGCAATACACGCGCGATGCCATCCCCGACTATCAGATGAGTGCGTTTTTGATGGCGTCGTTTCTGAACGGGCTCTCCACGACCGAAGCGGCGGCACTGACCCGCTCAATGCTGCACAGCGGAATTGTGGTAGACTTGAGCAGTACTCCCGGTAAAAAAGTGGATAAACATTCCACCGGCGGGGTGGGTGATAAACTCTCCCTGATTCTGGCCCCGATTGTGGCTGCCTGCGGTGTGCCGGTGCCGATGATATCCGGCCGCGGACTGGGCCACACCGGCGGTACGCTCGACAAGCTGGAGTCGATTCCCGGATTTACCGTAGATGTAACGCTGGAGCGCTACAAAGAGATTCTGGCGAGGCAAAACCTGGTGCTGGTAGGACAAACCGAAGAGATTGCCCCGGCCGACAAGCGGATTTATGCCCTGCGCGATGTAACCGCCACTGTGGAGTCGATCCCCCTGATTGCCGGCAGTATTATGAGTAAAAAGCTGGCCGAAGGAATTGATGCTCTGGTGCTGGATGTGAAGTTTGGTTCCGGAGCCTTTATGAAAACGAAGGAGGATGCCATTGAGCTGGCACAAACGCTGGTGGGGATTGGCGAAGAGTTTGGCAAAGAGACCATCGCCTACCTGACGGCGATGGAGCAGCCGCTTGGTTCGGCAGTGGGCAACTGGCTGGAGGTGCGCGAAAGCATCGACTGCCTGCGTGGCGGTGGCCCGGCCGACGTGCTCGAGATCAGCCACTTGCTGGCCGGCACCATGATTTACCTGGGCGGCAAAGCCGATAGTGTGGATGAGGGAATTGAAAAGAGCCACCGAGCTGTGCAGGATGGCTCGGCCTTTCAAAAATGGCTCGATATTGTGGGCGAACAAGGCGGGGATACCTCGGTTATTGAAGATCCGGACTCCTATCCCGAAGCCGCTTTTTCGGCCGGAGTAGCGGCAGGATCCGGCGGTGTGATTACCGCAATGAATGCATACGAAATGGGCATGGCATCGCTGGAGCTGGGAGCAGGCCGCCGGGCCAAAGAAGACGATGTGGACCCGCAGGCCGGATTTCTTCTCCATAAAAAAATAGGCGACCGCGTGGAGAAAGGTGAAACTTTTGCTACACTCTATACGAACAAGGAAACAACACTGGATGGCGCCATCGCTCAAATGCAGCAAGCGGTTACGATTTCCGAACAGAAGCCAAGCCCACGTCCTCTTGTTGTGCACCGGGTGGATGCAAACGGCGTACACGATTTTCAGCGAGGCACGTTGTAAACAGACATCAACCGGCATCGATCTACTGCGTTTTAACCAAACAAAACCACCACTATTATGTTTAATCGATTCATTCGCGCAATAAAATCACTTTTCGGCGGCGTGGTTCAATCCATGGAAAATCCGCGTCTGATTCTGGAGCAGAACATCCGGGAGCTGAACGACCAGATTCCTCGTATGAATGAAAACATCGCCACGGTAAAGGCGAATGTGATCATGCTGCGAAAAGAGGTTGAGCGGTACGAGAAAACGATCAACGACATCGTATCGAAAATCAAATCGGCCATTAACGCTGATCGTGACGACCTGGCAGAGGGGTACGCCCTGCAGCTCGAAAAAGCGCGCGAAAACCTCCAACACTCCCAAGAGCAGCTGAAATTTGCCGACAAAGCGTACGAAAAAGCGCAGCAGGTAAAAAAGGCCTTCATGCGTGAGAAAGACAAAAAAATTAAAGAAGCACGCGATGCCCTGAAAGCCAGCGAACGTGCCGAATGGCAGGCACGCGTAGCCGATGCCCTCGAGTCGTTCGAAATGGGCGGGCTCGATCAGACCCACCACGAGATGGTGGGCCGGCTGAACGAAGAAGCTGCCCGCAACGAAGCCCGTATGGAAATTGCTCTGGACGGGGTAGACACCGAAACGATGGAAATTGAAGCAAACGCCGAAAAACTCCGTGCCAAAGAGCTGGTGAACCAGTTCAAAACAGAAATGGGCAAATCCGGCGCAGAGGCCGAACCGACCGGGATCGACACGCCGGAAGAATCCTCCAAAGAGGAGGGCGAGTCGGCCAAATCGGTAGGCCGCGAACGCACCAGAGAAGAGTAGCCAACCAACCGCTATGTCAACCAACGCCGAACAAGAACGCGAACGCCTCAAAGAGGAATACAAAGAGCATTACCGGGCCATCCGGGATGCCAAGGAGAAGCTGCGCCGCTCGCGCTACACCCGGCAGGTAACCGACGCCATGCAGCAGATGAACGCCGACAGCCTGCTCGAGTCGGTAGACAACCTCCTGGGCAAAATCCGCCACTCTGTGGCATCGATTGAGGCCCGCCTCGATGTGGCGATGGAAGCGTTTGATGAGAATGAAAACAGTGTACAGGCGTTGGATGATGAACTGGAGAAGGCTCAAAAAAAGAAAAAAGCGGCCGCCACACTGCGCGAAATTAAACACGACATGGGGTTGATTTATAACGAGATTGAACAGCAGGCACTCGATATATCCAACGAAAAAACCGTGGGCCCTTCACAGACGAACGACGAGAACGATGGCAGCTGACGAAACCACCGATATCAATTATACGCGCGAAGCATTTATGCATCCGGTCAATCTGGTATCACTGCTGGCAGGTACGGTGGCCTCTTTTCTGTTGATGGGCACCGAACTTTTTTCGGGAGTCATGTTCACCTTTTTGATCGGTGCCGAGCTCACCTACCTTGGGGTGATGCCGCAACTTGAGTCGTTCCGCCGCTCGGTGGAGATGAAAAAACGCCGCGAGCAGAACGGCGAGCCGAACAACAAAGCCGTTTTCCACCGGCTGGATGCCCGTTCCCAAAAGCGATACCTGGTCTTGCGGCACATCGCTTCAGAGATCAAGAAAAATTTTGAACAACTGGCCTATACCTCGCAGGGAATGCTCGACAGCATCCGGAAAAAAGTTGACGGACTGCTCTCCACCTATCTAAAGCTGCTCGACATGTACAACAAGTACAAGCTGTACGTCCAGTCGGAGGTGGAAGATGAACTGCGCGTGGAAATTGCCGCCCAGCGAAAAAAGCTGGAAGAGATCGACTCCGACAAGCTGCGTGAAACGCGTATGCGGCGAATTCTGATTTTGGAAAAGCGAATGGCCAAGTTTGAGGCAGCCCGGGAAAAATATCTGATCTGCGAAACCCACCTCGAAACGCTCGAAGACGCGGTACGCTTCATCTACGAGCAGTCCATTACCCTGCCGGGTGATGATGATGTGGGAAGCCGGCTCGATCACCTGTTGGAGGAGATGGAAGAGACCTCGCAGCTTATTGATGAACTGGAAGGAAGCGTGTTACCCGGATTTGATCACCTTGATCAAGAGCTGGAACTTGCAGAACTTAGAAAGGAAGCCGATCAACCAGACGGCACACAATCCAAATCGATCAATCAGCGCGCTTAAGTTATGGCCAACACCTACGAAAACCTCCTTCTGGAGACCGACGAACAGGGAATTGCAACACTCACCATCAACCGCCCCAAAGCGCTGAATGCGCTGAACAGCGATGTACTATCTGAACTGGCCACCGCCTTTGATGCGCTGAATGCCGACGACTCGGTACACGCGGTGATTGTAACCGGTAGCGGGGAGAAAGCGTTTGTGGCCGGGGCCGACATCAAAGAGCTGGCCAATCTCGATCCCGAATCGGGCGAACGGCTGAGCGCACGCGGGCAACAGGTGTTCGACCGTATCGAACAGAGCGACAAGCCCGTGATTGCTGTCATTAACGGGTACGCACTGGGCGGCGGCGCCGAACTGGCCATGGCGTGCCACATCCGTATCGCTGAGCCGAATGCCGTGCTCGGTTTGCCGGAAGTGGGCCTCGGACTTATTCCGGGCTACGGTGGCACACAGCGGTTTGCACAGTTGGCCGGCAAGGCGAGAGCCTACGAGTTTGTGCTGACCGGCGGGCAGATCAACGCGCAAAAAGCGTTGGCGGTGGGCCTTGTGAATGAGGTGGCCGAAGAGGGCGGGCTTGCAGCCGCGAAAAAACTGGCTCAGAAAATACTCAAAAATGGCCCGTTGGCTGTTCGCAACGCCATTCGTGCCATCCGTTCGGCGGGAACCGATGGCGGTTTCGAGCGGGAGGCCGCTCTCTTTGGAGAGTTGTGCGGCACTGACGATTTTAAAGAAGGCACCACAGCCTTTATTGAAAAACGGAAACCGGAGTTTAAGGGACGTTGATGGACAGCAGCCCCGCTTGCAGGTTTGAACTCACCCCGCGCATCGTATGACCGAGACACTTATTATTGCGGCTACTATTTTGTGCAGCGGATTTTTTTCCGGTTCAGAAATTGCGTTTGTGTCGGCCAACCGGCTAAAGCTTGAAATCGAATCGCGCAAAAACACACCGGTTTCCCGGGCGCTCGCTTTTTTTAACGAAAACCCCGAAACATTCCTAACCACTACGCTGGTGGGCAACAACATTATGAATGTGTTGTATGCTACGCTAATGGCAATTTTTCTGCTGGAACCGGTGCAGACAGGCTATGAGCAGATTTTGGGGTCGGTGCCCACGACAGCGGCAGTACTGCTGATTCAGACGCTGATCGCCTCGGTGGTGATCATGATTTTCGGTGAAATTTTACCGAAAGCGATCTTTCGCATACAGGCCGATTTTTTGATCAAAGTGATTGCCCTGCCGCTTCGAGGGATCAATATTTTATTGCGGCCGCTCATTTCGGTGGCCAACTCATCGTCCAATATTTTGGTGCGATGGCTCAAAACCGGCAGCGAGCGCAGCGAAAAAATCTTCCGGCGGCAGGATATGGAGATGATCTTTAAAGAACTGAAAGATGCCGGCGGCGGCGAAGATTTTGACCAAGACGATTCGCAAATCCTCCACAACGTATTGGAGCTTTCCGGCAAACGGGTACGCGATACCATGGTGCCGCGTACCGAAATGGTAGCGATTGATCAGAGTGCCACCCTGCGGGAGCTTCAGAAAACCTTTATCGCCTCGGGCTATTCCAAGATACCGGTCTATCAGGACAGTATAGACGACATCATCGGTGTTGTGTTTGCCTATGATCTGTTCAACTATCCCAAAACCATTTCCGAGATCATCCGACCGGTAAAATTGATTCCTTCCAGCAAAAAATCGAAAGATCTTCTGGCAGAGTTTCAACAGAGCAATACCTCCGTGGCCATTGTGCTGGATGAGTACGGAGGCACTCTGGGAATGGTGACCATCGAAGATTTAATCGAGGAAGTGGTGGGCGATATACAGGATGAATACGACAAAGAAGATGATCTGATCAAACGCCTGAATCCGCACACCTTTATTTTAAGCGGCTCGGTTGAGCTGGAAGAGCTGGAAGAGTTGTATCCCCACATTGATTTGCACGATGAAGACGGCAAATTTGAGACGGTAGCCGGGTACATCATTCATCACGTTGGGCGCATCCCGAAAGTGAATGAAGAGCTGCTGATTCAGGGCAAGAAATTCATCATCAGCAAAGCCACTCCCAACCGGCTCGAAACGATCAAACTCATTTTGATGCGGGATGAGGAAACGGCGTAGCTGATCGCCATTCACAACAAGTACACATTGCCATGCTTTCTCACTATCCTGGCTGGGCTCAAACGCTGGCTAAAACGTACCTCAGCCGATCGCTGAATCAATTTATACTGCACGGAAACGTACACGATCTGGTGCCGGTACGGGGCGGGAAGGGCGATGAATTTGTACGCCTTCAGCACTTTTTGGCTGATGATTTTTTTGCCGGCCGCGATGCGGTGATTTTTTATGACCGGGCATCGGGCATCGGGTTTCGCGATCAGAAAACGAAGGCCGATTTCTATCAGGCGGTATCGGGGCGCGATACCATAGCGGGCACCGACATCGCCAAAAAGATCCCCAAAGATCCCGTGGGGGCTTTTTATGTACTGGAGCAGTACTTTCGCTCGCGACTGGATCAGAAAAAGCGGGTAGCTCTTATCATCAACTACGCAGAAACGGTTGTGCCGATGAATCAGGCCGGCAGTGCCGGCAGCGACGATCGCAACGCACTGGTATACCTGCTCAAGTGGGCACACGACCCGATGTTTCTGGCCGGTGATTTTACGACGATTCTGATCTCCGAAAAAAAACCGGATCTGCATCACACGCTCCTTCAAAACCCCTACACGGCCGATATTCAGATTCCGTTGCCAAATGAAGCGCAGCGCCTGGCGTACCTGAATCACGAAAAGGAGACGCCGAAGCTGCTGGCAGAGAATCTGCCGGTGAATGTGGTGGCACAGATGACAGCCGGACTCGGGTTCACGAAAATTCGGAACATTTTGCAGCATGCCCGCGAGCACGGCGAAACGATCGATTTCGAATCGCTTTCGATCACCAAAAAAGAGATGATTGAAGCGGAAGCACACGGCCTGCTCGAATTTGTGCAGACCCGCAACACGCTGGATGATGTAGCCGGCCACCATCACGTAAAGCGCCACCTGCGGCAGGCCGTTCTGGCCCTCAAAAACGGGCACCGAGAGGTGCTTCCGATGGGCTATTTGGTGTGCGGGCCGGTGGGAACGGGAAAAACGTTTCTGGTGAACTGCTTTGCCGGCGAGGTGGGTATACCCATGGTGCGGCTCAAGAATTTTCGGAGCCAGTGGCAGGGAGTCACCGAAAGCAACCTCGAGAAAATCCTGCACCTGTTGCAGGCCATGTCGCCGATTGCGGTGATGATTGACGAAGCCGATGCCTACCTGGGCAATCGAAACGCATCGGGCGACAGCGGGGTGTCGAGCCGGGTGTTTTCGCAGATTGCCACATTTATGAGCAACTCCGAAAACCGGGGGCGTATTCTCTGGTTTCTGATGACCGCCCGACCCGACTTGATGCCGGTAGACCTGAAACGTCAGGGACGCGCGGAAGAGCATCTGGCCCTTCTACCGCCTCAGACTACCGACGAACGCCGCGAATTGTTCGAGGCGATGGTAAAGAAAACGGGTATTGCGCTGGAAGGGGAGGCTGTGCCCGCAGCAGTGCTGAAGGGCACCTACTCCGGCGCCGACATGGAAGCGGCGCTGACCCGTGCGGCGTTCCGTGCCGCGGCGGACGGCAACGAGGTGGTGTCGGCCGGGCTGTTGGATGAGGTTTTTGCGGATTTTCGGTCACCCTCGTATCCTGAAGAGATTGAGCTGCAAACACTGGCCGCTGTAAGCGAGTGTACCTCGGCATCGATGCTGCCAGAAAAATATGCTACTATGAACCGTGAAAAAGTGCTGAAGCGAATTGCCGAGCTAAAACAAACCGTACGCTGATTATGGGCAATGACAACCTGAAAGAGATCCGAAAAAAAATCGACGACCTGGACGACGCCATCATTCGGGCTCTGAGCGAGCGCCACGCCATTGTACGGCAGGTATTGAACGATAAATTACAAACCTCCAAAGAGATCCGCGATCCGCGCCGGGAAGAAGTTATACTCGAAACGATCCGTAAAAAAGCGAACCGGTCGGGGATGGATCCCTACTTTGTGGAACAGCTGTTTAAAGAGGTCATTCAGCATTCGGTGCAGTATCAATCGCAGGCGCTGGTCGACCATCAAAACGATACCGCTGAAGAGGAGTCTATCCGCGTCGGGTATCAGGGTACGGATGGAGCGTTTAGCCATCAGGCGGCCATGCGGCACTTCGGAGAGCGCTACAAACAGGTACACTGCCTGGGATATAAGCGGTTTCGCGAAGCGGCCGAAGCGGTGGAGCAAGGGGAGGTGGATGTGGCCTTGCTGCCGATTGAAAATACCACGGCGGGGTCCATCAACGATACCTACGATCTGCTGAATGAAAAAGAGCTCTACATTACCGGCGAGGAGGTAATGAAAATTGTTCACTGCCTGATGGCGCCCGAAGAGGTGGATGTGAGCCGTATCCGCCGTGTGCTTTCGCACCCGCAGGCCATTGCACAGTGCAGCCGGTTTTTGGCCAAGCTTCAAAACTGCCATGTGGAGAGCTACTTCGATACCGCTATGGCGGCCCGCTCCGTAAAAGAAGATGGCGACTTGTCGAAAGCGGCTATTGCCAGCTCGTATGCCGCTGCTATTTATGGCCTATCTATCATCAAAAGCGACATTGCCAACCAGGAGGAGAATTACACCCGGTTTGTGGTTGTGAGCCCGAAACAGATCAGCTGCGACCCGCAACTGGATTGCAAAACATCGCTTATCTTTGCCACTTCCGACGAAAAAGGATCGCTGCTGCGCTGCCTGAACATTATTGGTGATCACGGCATTAACATGAGCAAGCTCGAATCGCGGCCGCGCCTGCATCACCCCTGGCAGTCGCTGTTTTATCTGGATATTGACGGAAATATGGAAGATCTGCGCGTGAAAGATGCGTTGGGTAAACTTCAGAAAAAGGCGCAGTTTGTGAAAGTACTGGGCAGCTACCCGAAAAAGCAGGGGCGCTGGTAAACGTTGTGGCCCGTACAGTGGAATGTGAATGCGAATTTCACTACCTATCAGTTTAGTCTATTTAATTTATAAAATAGATGTTAACAGGGTTGCACGGGTGAACCGATATGAAACTTACTCCCGCTAAAATTGTATTCCTTTATCTGCTGTTTGCCGTACTGTGGATATTGACAACCGATGCCATTGTCGATTTTGTGTATGATGACGCCTCGAGAATTGTTCTGGTTCAGTTGGTAAAGGGGTTGCTTTACGTAGCGCTGACGGCCGTGTTTTTATATTGGATGATTCGGCAATATGTATGGCAGATAACCGCAGAAAAAGAGAAGCTAAAGCGTACGGAGAAGAGCCTCAACCTGGCACTCAGCTCGGCCCGGATGGCCATTTGGGAGTACTTTCCGGATGAAGACCGCTACATCACCTCTACCAACCATCACGAAATTTTTGGGTACGAAAAGTCCAGGAAGTTAACACTGGGTGATGTGCGTGAACGAATTCATCCCGACTATAGGGAGGAGTTCGACAACCGGGCTGCACATACCCTTAAAACGGGAGACCCCTTCGATTATGAGTACGTAATCATTCCCGAATCGGGGGTTGAGCGGTGGATATGGACACGCGGTATGCCCACTCTGACCAAGGCTTCGGTGACACATGTACAGGGCGTAACCATCGATATAACAGAAAGGAAAGAACTTGAACTTCAGCTTCTTCGGGAGAAAAAAACCTTTGAAGCTCTGTTTAAGCATATACCTGTTCCCGTCATCATCAATACCACCGATTATCGTGTTGAAATGGTAAACGATGAGTTTTGCCGGCAGCTGGGGTGGTCTCGCAACGAAATTATGAACGGAGAGATTTTGGAGCTGGCGTACCCCGATCCGGATTATCGCCAGGAAGTGATGGACTTTATTAAGCAGCCAAACTCTGGCTGGAGGGAGTTTGAGGTGCATACAAAAAATGGCGAACTACGCCATCAGCTCTGGACCAACATCATCCTGCCAAACGGCCGGCTGGTGGGTGTTGCCTACGATATTACCGAACGAAGAGAACTACAGCAGAAGCTTGAGAAAGAACGCGAAGAGCTGCGGTTGATTTTTAACAGTATGCCGGTATTGATTAATGTTCATGCCGAAGATAGGGAGGGCGTTGTGGGTGTGAACCGGTTTTTTGAAGAGCGGCTGGGCTATACGGTAGATGCAGACGGAGGCGATAATGTGCTGAAGAAAATGACGACAGATGAGGAGTACGAAAAAGCGATTAAGCACATCAAAAAAAGTGACGGAAGCTGGCAGGATTTTGAGCTTATTACCCAAGACGGTGAAACCATTTACAGCACGTGGTCCAACATCCGGCTGGACGAAAATAAATCGATCGGTATCGGGCTGGATATTAGCGAGCGGAAACAGCTGGAAAAAAGCATCGAGGAGCATCGCGAGCGGCTGCGGATTGCTACCGACAGTGCCAACGTAGCGCTGTGGGAGTGGCACCCGAAAACCGGAAAGGTGGTGATAGACGAAGTGTGGGCCCGACTGGCAGGCTACACACTCGAAGAGCTGGAGCCTATCGAGATCCAAACGTGGTACGATCGGCTGCACCCTGATGACCATGATGTGTTCGAGCGGACCGTAGAAGATTATTTTGCCGGAAAAATTCCCATCTACCAATGCGAAGTGCGGATGCGCCATAAAGAGGGACACTGGGTGTGGATTCTGGATCGGGGCCGGGTGGTGGAACGGGATGAAAATGGCGAGCCCGTTCGCCTGGTGGGTACCCATGTAGACATTACCGAACAGAAACGGCGGGAGCAGAAAATTACCGAACAGAAACGCCTGCTCAGGGAATCGCAGCGGGTGGCCAATCTTGGAACGTATGTGCTGGACTTGGAAACCGGGAAGGGAGAGTTGTCAAGTGTGCTAAAACGAATGATTGGGGTTGATGAGGATGTAGAAGCTACATTGGATTTGTGGGCGAGCTTGCTGCATCCCGACTATAGCCACATCTCGAAGGAATTTGACCTTGCCATGGAGGAGAGGCGGCCGTTTCAGGCTGAGTACAAGCTAATCAGAGCAGATGACGGTGCAGAACGTTGGATTTTCGAAAAAGCAGACATTGAGTTCAGCACCGACGGGGAGATAACACAGGTGATTGGCACCATGCAGGACATTACCCCCATCAAAGAAGCTGAACAGAAGCTGGAAGAGGAACGAAACCGATTTCAAATAACCACCAACCTGATTAGTGATGTGGTGTGGGAGTGGGATCTGCTAAAGGAGACAATCTGGTGGAGCGAAGGGCTGCGCGAGACGTTTGGCTACGATCCCGGTACGTTTGACGACAGTGTAGAGCTGTGGAAATCCCGAATTCATCCCGATGATGCCGACCGCGTGCATAATGGCATTTTACAGGCGCTGGAAGAGAGCGATGTAATGAACTGGAGCACCGAATACCGATACCTCACAAAAGAAGGCGATGAGAAAATAGTGGAAGACAGCGTCCACATCTACCGCGATTCCGGGGGAACGGCGATTCGGGTGGTAGGGGCACTGGTTGATCTTACCGAGGAGCGAAAATCACGGGAGCTGGATCGCTATCAGGCCAATCTGCTTAAATACATTTCCGATTCGGTCATTGCCATGAATCCCGATTTTGTGATTGAAACATTTAATCAATCGGCCGAGCAGATTTACGGATATTCTCGTCAGGAAGCCATTGGAGCTGTTTATCACGATCTTGTTCAGTGCAGCGAAGTAGCCTCCGCACAGAAGCAGTTGAACAAAAATGGTAGCTGGGAAGGGGAAGTATTGCACAGGAATAAGCATGGAGACACCCTGTCGATCTACTGTTCAATACAGGCACAATACGACGTTAATGGAAAACACTCGGGTTATGTGGCTGTAAATCGTGACATTACCGAGCTGAAAAAAACACAGCAGCGCCTCGCGTATGTGCAAAAACGATTTGAGTTTGCAGCCAAGGTGGTCAGTGATGTCATTTGGGATGCGAACCCCGAGCTGGGAACACTTTACTGGAGCGAAGGGCTCACTACCGTATTTGGCCACGATGTGCCGCCGGTAGATGATGGCTATGATGTGTGGAAAGACAACATCCACCCGGATGACCGGGACCGTGTGCTGGAGAGTATGGACGCGGCCGAACAAAACGGCTCTGAGACCTGGATGGAGAGCTACCGTTTTTTGCATGCAAATGGCGAGGTAGCCTATATACTCGATCAGGCGTACATCGAGCGGGACGAAAACGGTGCGGTTTTTCGGATTATCGGTGCGATGAACGATCTGACCTCCGAGAGGGAAGCCGAAGAGGAGCTGAAAGAGTCGGAGCGGAAGTACAGGCTTTTATTCGAGTATAGTCCGCTGCCGATGTGGATTTGTGATCCGAATGGCCTCTCCATTATTGAGGTGAATCAGGCAGCGATTGACCTGTATGGATACAGCCGGAAAGAGTTCGAGAACATGAGCTACTTTGATCTGCACCCGGCCGGCGATCAGGCGGCCATCCGGGAAGAAGCGAAAAAAAACCTGCAGCAGGAGCAATCCGGTTTTGATACGTGGAAACATGTAACCAAAAGCGGCGACGTTCGATCGATGGAAATTTCCGGCACATATATCTACAGCCACGATCAGCAAAGGCGGCTCATTATAGCAAATGATATTACGGAGCAGCTGGAAGCTGAAAAACGTGCATTGCGATCGGTGGTAGAAGGTGAAGAGCGGGAACGCAAGCGCATCGCCAACGAGCTGCACGACGGGTTAGGACAATATCTGTCAGCCGCAAAAATGAATTTGGAATCGCTGCTTGACGACGAGTATAACGGCTCCATAAAATTCAAAAAACCGCTACAAAAAGCGATGAAGCTGGTGTCTCAATCGATATCGGAGACCCGGGCTATTTCTCAAAACCTGCTTCCAAAATCGATTCAGGATTACGGGCTGGAGCTGGCTGTAGCCTCGCTGGTTGCCAATCTGCGTAACACCTCCGAGATCAAGTATATGTTGTTTCAAAAGTTTGATGGCGCGAGGATTTCCGAATCCATTCAGGTCAATCTCTACAGGGTTATTCAGGAGGCACTGAACAACGTGTTGCGGCACTCCGGGGCAAAACAGGTCTATGTGCAACTCATCGAGTCGGATGGGGATATTCTCTGCTCCATAGAAGATGATGGCACAGGATTTGATCTGAACAACATACAGAGCGGCGGTTTAGGACTTCAGAGTATGAAAACAAGAGTTGCCGCAATGGATGGGAATTTAGATATTGAGACTATGCGGGGTGGTGGAACGCTTATCTCTGTTATTGTACCTATTCAATAGTTATGGCAAACATTAAAGTACTTCTTGCTGATGATCATCAACTGGTGCGTGATGGAATCAAGTTAATGCTTGAGCCGCAGGCCGGAATTGATGTGATGGGGGAAGCCTCAAACGGCGAAGAAGCGATCACCTTTTTAGAGAAGCAAGCGGTGGACGTTGTGATTATGGACATCAACATGCCGGTGATGGACGGAATTACGGCTACGCAAAAAGTAAAGGATCGGTTTAGCGATGTTCGTATTTTAGCACTTACCATGAGTAACGACGATACGCACATTCGCCGGATGATTCAGGCAGGTGCCTCCGGATACATAATGAAGAGTGCCGGGCGTGAAGAGCTGACCAAGGCGATTCACCAGATTATGGATGGCCAGCACTATTTTAGCGATCAGGTGACGCAGAGCATCATGACCGACCTGATAAAAAATAAGGGTAAATCAACCGTTGACGAACCGATCGAGATTACCGTCCGGGAAAAAGAAATTCTGCTGCTGATCGTGAAAGAGTTTACCAATCAGGAGATTGCCGAAAAGTTGTACATTAGCCCCCGTACGGTGGATGCGCACCGCCGCAACCTGTTGCAAAAAACCGGCGCCCGAAACACGGCCGGGCTTGTGAGCTATGCCTTTAAACACGGTCTGACCCCTTAGATTTAAAAAGGCAGATGCAGTTTTCGCAATTCTACGCCTACGTGTTTCCGCCTATTTTATAGGGGTGAGAATTACGGTAAAAAACGAATACATGCCACCATCTTTGTGTGGTATTATAGATTCGTGGACTCCTCACTCTCCATATCTATTGCTCTCATCAGCGGACTCAAGGCCCGGCGTGCGGCTATTGAAAGCTATTTGCTGGATATTTGCACAGATCCATCGTGTGTGCATTCCTTTTCAGACCTGCCCAAAATCGAGATAAAGCCGGCAACACCGCCTGATATTTTTCTGCTGGACCTGCCCAATGTAAGCCAGCCGCCGGTGGAGGCTATATCCTTCTTGAAAAAGCATTATCCGCCTTCTAAGATCATAGTGACCCACTTTTACGAACAGGATATTTTAAAGCAGCCGATGCTGAAGGCGGGTGCTGATGCCTACCTAAATTACGAACTAAAAAAGACAGATCTGGTGGAGGCTATTAAAACCGTGTGCGGTGAGGCGTCAGCCGATTCCACATCGTAGATTTACCTACGCAGTGCTTTTTATTTCTGTGCGTAAAAACGGGATAAAAAATTACGCTTTTCGCGTCAACCGGCTGCCTATTCGTGTGTGTATCTTAAAGAAAGTCAAAATTAATCTTCTGTTAATGTAACAGAGAGAGTATATATGAGTACCACAAATCACACCTTATCACACCGAGAGTCGGTTCTGCTGGATAGTATCGAGGGAGCCGCCGCCATCATCCACGAATCGGGAGACATTGCCGGGGTGAACAGCCGGTGGAAAAACACCCGCCGTAAAGAGTTCTTCTTCGGGTCGGAAACAGAGCATGCCAACTTTTTTGAGGTGTGCCAACAGTTTGCCCTGAACGGAAGCGATTACGGCCTGAAACTGATTTTAGCCACCCGGCGTGTACTGGACGGAGAAAAAAATGAGACGACTATTCGTCTGCAACACGGCGTAAACGGTTACAAAGCGTGGCATGATGTGCGTGTTTCGCAGTTTGATGATTCATCTGTCTTGGTTGTTTTTGAAAACATCACAGAAAAAATAAATGCTGATTTAGAGAGTAGGGATGCGGAGGAAAGGTACCGCCAGCATTTCAACTTTTCACCGACCGGTATTATCCTGGGCACTCCCGATGGGGATATTATGGATGCAAACCCAGCAGCGTGTGCTATGCTTGGGTACACGCGGGAAGAGCTGCGTGCCGGCGGCCGTGAGCTTATTGTGGATATGTCGCTGGAAGAAAATCAAACGGTCCAAAGGGTACGGGATGAGAAGTCATATTACGAAGGGGAGAAAGTTTATACACACAAAACCGGCCGGCAGGTCTATGTGCAGATGTCGTCCGTTTTGTATCGCCAAAAAGATGGACAGTTATCCGTAATCAATACATTTAAAGACATCACGCCGGAGCGGGAAACGGAACGAAAGCTGCAGACCGGACTGGAATTTACCAATACTGCACTGGATAGTATACCCGGTACATTCTTCGTGTTGGATGAAGAAGGAAACTACATTCGATGGAATAAATCCTATCACAGTCATCTGGGGTACACCGATGAGGAGATGCAGAATATAAAAGCTCTCGACCTGATTGTGGAAGAAGATCAGAATGATGTTGCAGCCGGTATGCGAAATGTACTTGTTAACGGAGAAGCATCGATGATGGCACGGGTGTATGATGCGGATAAGAATATTCGCCATTTTCGGCTTACCGGGAAACGCCTGACGACGGATGAGGGGAACTTTATTGTAGGGGGCGGCATGGACGTGACCGATCTTGTACATGCAGAAGAAGAGCGGAGCCGCAATACCGAAATGCTGCGTCAGCTCTTTCTTAACTCCCCGTTTGGAATGGCCATGGTGTGTCCGGATGATACCATAATGTCCGTGAACAGAGGGTTCACGGATCTGTTTGGTTTTGAGGAGGAGGAGATTGTGGGTGCCCGGGTGAACGAACTGATTGTAGACGAAGATCATCTGAAGGGAGCTAAAGAGATCAGTGAAAAATCGTTTCAGGGTGAATCGATGCAAGTAGAGGCAATACGGCGCCGAAAAGATGGTACAAATGTACCGGTTCTTATTACCTCGGCTCCGGTTATAATGGATGGCAAGATTATAGCCGTATACGGTATTTATGTCGACTTAAGCGATCAGAAGCAGATGGAGAACAAAATCAATCATCTGCTTGAGAGTGAAAAAGCGGCACGAGGCAAGCTTGAAAAGCTCGTGGGTGAAAAAGATGTCCTCATTCAGGAAGTTCACCACCGGGTCAAGAACAACCTCGCGGTGATATCGGGCCTGCTCGAGTTGCAGTCGATGGAAGAAACCTCAAGCAAAGTGGCGCGTAAATTAAATCTTGTGCAGAGCCGTATTCACTCCATCGCCCAAATTCACGAAACGCTCTATCAAGAAGACGATATTATAGAACTCCAGTTTCATCACTATGTAAAGGCGTTTCTTAAAAACCAACTGTTTATCCGTGAGGCTGATTTAAATATTGAACTGGACCTTCATCCGGTAACGATGAACCTGAATCAGGCGGTGCCGTGCGGGCTCGTTTTGAATGAGTTGATTAATACCCTGCTGAATCCCGATACTCCATGCGATCACCCCACATTCATTACCTTGCTCGAAGAGGATGGCCAGGTGCGCCTGCGGCTTGAAGGAACGTGCCTTGAGATACAGCAATTTGCCAAACATAAAGACAACGGCGGTTTTCAGTACAAAATGATCGATGTACTCACAGAGCAACTTGATGCGGAATTGGAACTTTACCCACGGCAAAATTTTGTAACGTTTTCCTTTAATAAAGTGACGAGCCGTGGCTCCAGCAGCTCGATAAAACCGGGAGAATTTGAAACCTTTAACAAAGCAGTACACACATGAATGTTGTAATTATTGAAGATGATCTTATCCTGGCGTTAAGCCTCGAGATGATGATCCGGAAATCGGGATATACCATTACAGGAAAATTTACAACCGGCGAAGAGGCGGTATCGGCCATGCCGGATTTAGAGGTTGATATTATGCTGGTCGATATCCAGCTTGGGAAGGGCATCACCGGCATCGAAGCGGTAAAGCGTATTCAGGAACAGGCCCCGATTCCGGCGATCTATATTACCGGTAATTCCGACGACCTGAATCGAAAATTGGCGTCCGATACAAATTTTGTAGAATATCTGATAAAACCGATTACGTTTAACGAATTGAAAAGTACTCTTGAGCAGCTCGGCTCCGAACAAATATGACGCATCGTATGACATTACTCGAAAATCATTCTGATTCCCTAAAAGAGTACGAGCTGAATCGGCTTCGTGCACTGCACGAATACGATATACTGGACACGCTCCCCGAAGAGGAGTTTGATGCGTTGACCCGACTGGCATCCGAAATTACAGGGACACCCATTTCGTCCATCAATTTGGTGGATGAAACGCGCCAGTGGTCGAAAAGTACACACGGTATTGAAAGCACTGTTTTTTCGCTGCCCCGCAAAAAGACCATTTGCCAATACGCAGTTAGCGAAGCCAGGCAGATAGAGATCAAAAACCTGATTGAAGATCAGCGCTTTCAGCAGGTGAGTTATGTGCGGGGAGATTCCGGCCTGCGATACTATCTTGGGTCGCCGCTGATTACCCCGGCCGGGTACGCCATTGGCTCGTTATGTGTGTTGGATTATGAAGAACGATCGCTTTCCGATTCGCAAAAACATCAGCTCTCCATTTTGGCGGATGAGGTGATGGCGCGGCTGGAGTTGCGAAAGAAAAACAAGCGGCTCGAGGAGCTAAATTCGTTTAAATCACGAATGATGAAAATGCTGAGCCATGATATGCGCACCCCTCTGAATGGTATTATCGGCATCACCAGCTTGATGCAAGAGATGAAGTACTCCGATGACAGCGAATATGACGAAATGCTGGATCTTATCGAGCAAAGTTCCCGTCAGCTCCAAAACATGATTGAGGAGATTATGAGCTACACGATGATCGAGTCCGGCGGCTTTACCCTCGACCTGGAACCCACCACGTTAGCCCATATTCTCGAGGATATTAAAATGCTGTACACGCCAAGTGCCAAAACCAAAGGTATTTCACTGCTGTTTATCACAAAAAATGCCGATCAGCCGGTTGCACTGGATAGCGATAAAGTGGAACAAATTCTTGGGAATCTGGTTTCCAATGCCATCAAGTTTTCCAACCCCGGAGGGGAAGTAACCGTGGCTGCCCGAACGGTAAAGCAAGATGATGCGCAACAGGTTGAACTACGCGTTACCGACGACGGTATCGGGATGGAACAGGAGGTTGCCGACACTCTTTTTGATCAGCCGGCGGCTTCGAGAAAAGGTACCCGCGGAGAAAAAAGTACCGGAATTGGCCTCGATATCGTAAAAAACTTTGTGGAATTACATAACGGTACCGTCGCGGTAGAAAGCCGCCCGGGCAAAGGAAGCACGTTTACCGTTTCAATTCCTGTCTGAACCCTCTATCTTCCAAGAAGCGGTTCGGCGTTCTCTGTTTTTTGGAGCTCGCATGTTGCCGCGTATATCATCCACAAACCGAACCCGCCATGCGTACACTCCATTTCGTTTTCGTTTTTTCGGCCCTGCTTGCCGGGCTGTTTCTTACAGTCAGCACACAGTCGGCCTACGCGCAGTGGGGAGTAGGAGTCTCGTTCGAGCTGCGTGATGAAAACCCGGAAGATGGGTTTGGCCTTCGTGTCGAGCGGCGCGTTTTTCAACAGCTGCCGGTGGTTCAATTCAACATGCGCGCGCATTTCAGTTATTTTCGGGATACAGAAACAATAAGTTTTTTTACTCCAGGGGATCCGTTACAGACCGACACAGAGCTCGAAACGTTCGATTTTGGCCTCGGCCTGACGGGTGGCATCCCGATCGGTTTAATATTCCCCTACGTGGGCCTCGGCCTCGGCCTGGATGACACCTCCTTTGATGCCGATATGGTTTTTAGGGATGATGCAGGAAATGCCCTGAGCCCCGAACCGTTCAGCCAAACCGACTTTTACTGGAATCTTTTTGTGGGGGGTGAAATTTCGGTACTGCCCTTTCTCAAGCCCTTTATCGAATATCGGTTTACCGATATTGCCAATCGCGGTGATGTGACTCCGGACACCGTAAACCGCGTTTCAATTGGCGTTAACGTGCGTTTTTGAAGTTACTCTCTTACTGTGTGCGATCATGAATATAGACAGACAGCGCGCTGCCCGGGCGGAATCATAAGAATTCCCTGAAACCGTTGCCTGCAAGGTGAGAGGCGCAGAAAAAAGAGAAGCACGGAATAGCGGGAGTAGATTCCTGAGCCATATTTTCATTACATTATTTTATGTAAGCGTTTACTATTCCTTATAGTACCGTACCCGTGCCGTGAATGGCTTGCAGCAAATCGGAGTTTATCTATACAGAAGGCACCTTCAACACCATGGCAAACGTAAAAACCGACATACAGGCACAATTGGAGGCGTATCAGCCCGATGCGATCCAGCAGAGCAATCTGGACGAGCTGCTGGAACTATGCCGGACTCATCTTGAGGAGGTGGATGAGCAGCAGATTATCCGCGCCTTTAAACTTTGCTATCTCTCTCACAAAGGTGTAGAGCGTGCTTCGGGGGAACCCTATTACCTGCATCCGATGGAAGTGGCCAAAATTATGGCGGCCGAGTTTACGATTGATGATGAATCGGTAGTTGCAGCATTGCTGCACGACACCATCGAGGATACGGCGATTACTCTGGAAGATGTTCGAGAGCTGTTTGGCGAAGTGGTTGCCCACCTTATTGACGGGGTGACCAAGATAACCGGCGTGTTCGAAAATCGGGACTCCAAGCAGGCCGAGACGTTTATGAAGCTTCTGCTCTCAATGGCAGAAGATATCCGCGTGGTGCTGATCAAATTTGCCGATCGGCTACACAATATGCGTACCATTCGGCACTTGCCCCGCCAGAAACAGCTCAAAAAAGCGACTGAAACGCTGGAGCTCTATGCACCGCTGGCCCATCGGTTTGGCCTGTTCAAAATCAAAAACGAATTTGAAGATCTCTGTTTCAAAGTCATAGACCCGAACAGTTATAAATTTATCGCCCGTAAACTTCGGGATAAAAAAGAGTCGCGCGAGGCGTTCATCGATGAATTTATGGAGCCGATAAAAAATCAGCTCGAAGAGATGTCGTTTGAATTCGAGATCAAAGGGCGGCCCAAGCATATCTACTCCATTTCGCGAAAGATGCAGCAACAGCAGAAGCCGTTCGAAGAGATTTACGATCTGTTTGCCGTTCGCATCATTCTCGAATCGCCCCACACCAAAGAAGATTGCTGGCGGGTATATTCCATCATTACCGATTGGTACACGCCCATACCCAAGCGTTTTCGTGATTTTATTTCGGTGCCCAAAGCCAACGGCTACCAATCGCTTCACACCACGGTAATTACCAAAACAGGACGAAAAGTAGAGGTTCAGATTCGCACCCGTAAGATGGATGATATTGCCGAGCACGGATTGGCTGCGCACTGGAAATACAAAGAGGGCAAGGCCGAAGGCAGCCAGGAACTGGACCGATTTGTACACTGGGTGCGCGATGTGCTGGACAATCCCCGCCCCGATGCCGCCACCGAATTTGTGAAAGATTTTCAACTGAATCTGTATCAGGATGAGATTTACGTCTTTACCCCAAACGGCGAGCTGAAAACTTTGCCTAAGGGAGCGTCGTGCATCGACTTTGCGTTTGAGATTCACAGTGAAATTGGTGAGCGGGCCATCGCCTCCAAAGTGAACGGAAAAATGGTGCCACTGCGGCAGAAACTGCGCATTGGCGATCAGGTAGAGATTATTACCGGGAATAAAATCAACCTGAACCCCGACTGGATGGAGAATGTGGTAACCCACAAAGCCAAGGCCCGGCTGCGGCAGTTCATCAAACAGAAAGAGCGTGCGGTTTCTGACGAAGGCCGGGAGATCTGGGAAAAACGAGCCCGGCGTGGCAAGGTGGAAATTACCGACCAGGAGCTTACCAAAATTGCGAAACGGTTCGGTTTCGATGCGGCACAGGATATGTTTTACGAAATTGGCTCCGGTGCGTTTGCCGTAGACGATCTCTTCAAAGTAGTGAAAGAGTATAAGAGCAAAGGCCGCATTGAAAGTGAGAGCGAAGCTGACCAGAAAGAAGATGGCGCTCAGGCCAAAGAAGAGTACATCGCCTCGGCACGTTCGGTAGGCGACGATAAAGCGCTGCTGGTAGAGGGAGAGCTCTCGAACGTAAAATACAGTTATGCCAACTGCTGCAACCCTATTCCCGGCGATGATGTACTTGGTTTCTTAAGCCGTGATGGCGAGGTGAAAATACACCGCTCGAACTGCAACAACGCTCTGCACCTGATACAAACAGACGGCGAGCGGATTGTGGATGTGACCTGGGCCCGGAAAATTGATACCCAGTTTTTGGGCGCCGTGAAAGTGATTGGCGAAGACCGTGTTGGACTGGTAAACGATGTGACCGAGCTGCTCTCTAAATCGATGAAAACCAACATGAAAAGCATCAATGTGAGCAGTGAAGGCGGCATGTTTGAAGGTATTTTAACTATCTACATCTCCGATCTTGAGCACCTTCAAAATGTTATCAGCCGTCTCGAGCGCATCCAGGGTGTAAAGACGGTAAGCCGTTTCGAATAGCTTCTTTGTGCCCTCCGTTTATTTCACAGATTTGATATAATTTTTTATCGGTTACTGTGTTATATTTGAACCCCCCAACACATGGAGCTAAGGTTTTAACATAATAAAAAACAGCAAATTAGATGGTGACTTACACGAAAAGAGATATCGTTCGTACTGTAGCCAATGATATGGACGTACCCCTGAATCAGGCTGAACCCTGGGTAGATAAAGTAATTGATGCCTTGCGTGGCAAAATGCTCGATGCAGACCCCACCTGCAGAATAGAATTGCGCGATTTTGGCGTGTTTGAAGTGAAGAAAACAAAGGCGAAACCGAAAGCCCGTAACCCCAAAACCAATGAAGTGATTTACGTGCCGGCACATCGCAAAACCCACTTCAAACCGAGCAAAAAAATCAAGACATTCCTGAAGCAGCCGCTCGAAGAGATCGAAAACCAGGAGTAACCTGTTGAAAGAGCCCGGCAGATTGATCGGTCTTGATGTAGGCCAAAAGCGAACCGGCCTGGCCCGAACCGATCCCATGCGGATGTTTGTAGCACCGGTTGGTACCTTTTCGCAGGAAGAGGTGTACCGCGAAATTTCACGCCAAATAAAACATGAAGGCCCGGTGATTGGTATTGTGGTAGGCTGGCCCACCACGCCTCAGGGCGGGGAGACCAATGCCACTGCGCTCGCTCGTGGATTTGTGAAGCAGCTGCGGCATGATTATCCTTCGGTTCCGGTTTATACAATGGATGAGCGGTACTCCTCAAAAGAGGCCAACCAACTGTTGATTGATGCCGGCGTGCCGCAGAAAAAGCGGCGAACAAAAGGGCGGCTCGATCAGGCTGCCGCTGCACATATTTTGCAACAATTTTTGGACGAAAACCCTGACCTGTAGCATGGCAATCTTACCCATTGTAACCTACAACGACCCGATTCTGCGTAAAAAAACGGAACCGGTTCCGGCCGACAGCGAAGCTCTGCAAACGCTGATCGACGACATGTTCGAGACGATGTACAACTCAAGCGGGGTTGGGCTGGCGGCTCCCCAAATCGGACAAACGCATCGGCTTTTTGTGATGGATGCGGATGTCATTACCGAAGAGACCGATGACCCGAATCTGGGACCGATGGCATTTATCAATCCCGAAATTCTTGAAACCGCCGGCGAATCGGTAAAGATGGAAGAGGGCTGCCTCAGTATTCCCGAACTGCGCGATGATGTGGCACGGCCCGAGCAGGTTACGGTTCGCTATCTCGACCGTAACTTTCAGCCGCAGGAACGAACCTTTGGCGGGTGGAATGCGCGGGTAATTCAGCACGAGTACGACCATTTGGAAGGGATCCTGTTTCTGGATCATCTTAGCGCCTTTAAACGCCGCCTGCATCGTTCACTTCTCAAAAAAATTGACCGGGGCGAACTGGAGACTGATTACCCGCTGGTTGCGAAAGTGCCCGTCTCATGACACCACTGAACCTTGTCTTTATGGGCTCGCCCGATTTTGCCCTTCCGTCGCTGAAGGCGCTGCACGAATCTCCGCATACCATTCGGGCGGTGGTGAGCGGCAGCGATAAACGGCGGGGACGCAATCAGCCGCCCGTGCCTACACCGGTTCGCGCGTATGCGCTGGAGCACGGCTTGCCCACCATTGAGGCGGATGACGTAAAGAGCGACGCCTTCCGGCAGCAGCTGGCCGAACTTGATGCGGACCTGTTTGTAGTAGTAGCCTTTAAAATTTTGCCCGAGCCGGTCTTGAAGCTTCCAAAAAAGGGATCGGTGAATCTGCATGCCTCGTTGCTGCCCAAATACCGGGGGGCAGCGCCCATCCATCACGCCATTATCAATGGAGAAACCGAAACCGGATGTACGGTATTTTTTCTTGAAAAAGAGGTCGATACCGGAGATGTGATCGGAGTTGCCAAAGAACCCATCGGCCCGAACGACACAACCGGCGATCTCTACGAGCGCCTGAAGCTGTCTGGTGCGGAACTACTGCTGCACTGCGTAAACGATATCGCTGCGGGCAGAGCATCCGCTCAGCCGCAACGGGATGAGCAGAGTACGGCGGCTCCAAAGCTATTTGCAGAAAACACCCGCATTTCCTTTCATCAGCCCGCACAGGAAGTACATAATTTTATCCGTGGGTTATCGCCTTTTCCCGGGGCGTGGTGTACCTACAATGGAAAAAAGGCGACGTTTTATCGCTCGGTAGTCATTCAGGAATCGGATCTTGCACCCGGCGAGCCGGGAATTTCAAATGGTCGGCTGGCTATTGGATGCAGCACCGGCGCGGTTGGTATACTGGAAGTGCAACTGCCGGGAACCAAACGTCTTTCCGGTACCGATTTTGTGAATGGATTTGACCTGGATGGACGATTTGAGTAAGAGATCTTACAAAACCAAAAAACATCCGGGCGGGCTGTTGATTTAAATCGAGATATTTGAGATATACCACTCACAAAATCAGGGTGTGCAAAACCCGCTTTAATTATCATAAAACACGATTTCATGGAGATGTCCCCGCTAATACAAGCTGCCCGCGATGGAAATCTGGAACAGGTTGCTGCACTAATTTCCGACAATGCGGATGTGAATGAGCTGCATAAAAACGGAGCGTCTGCCCTAATCTATGCTGCAGAAAACGGCCATCTGGATGTGGTAAGCCATCTGATTGAGAATGGTGCCGATCCGACCGTAACCACCAAAATGGGGGGTACGGCGCTGAATCGTGCCGCCGAAAACGGGTATATTGACGTGATGCGACATCTGCTGAAAAAGGGGACGCCGGTTGGCGATCTTGCCCTCATTGTAGCCTCACGAGAGGGCCATCTTGATGCGGTAAAGCTGCTGATCGAGAGTGGAGCCGATGTCAATGCACAGCAGCGATGGGGACAAACAGCCATCATGCTTGCCTCGCGCGAAGGGCACTCTTCGGTGGTGAAATTTTTGCTCGAAAACGGAGCCAATGTGCGCCTGAAGGATAAAAATGGTGATACGGCTCTGAACATTGCCAACGATAACGATAACCTCGATATCGCCATGCAGCTGAAACGCGCCGGTGCAAAAGCGGTGGTGAAAAAAGCCCCACAGCCATCGGTGCCTGACGAAGACGATGATGCCGATGATGCATCCGATGTGGAAGATTTGATTGGTGATGACGATGAAGATATACCGGATGATGTAGAGGTAGACGATGAATAGTGGCCGTCCCGGCGGGGTAAACACGTTCGGCCGCCACCTCCATCTATAGATTCCCTGTTTTGTAAAAACAGAGGGGATCCAACCAAACCGCCGCGATTTTTGTACTTGCGGAAGCGCTTCCGATTAAAATCGCCCGTAAGATGTCAAAAACGGCATTTATAATGGATAGAGAGCGCAAAAACCGTTACTTTGAGATGATAAAAATAATGTAAACCTAACATCAACATTCATGGCTAAAATTAAAGTAGGAATCAATGGATTTGGACGCATCGGCCGCCTGGTAATGCGATCCATATTGGAACACCAAAGTGATACGATTGAGGTGGTTGGAATCAATGACCTGACCGATGCCAAGACGCTGGCTCATCTGTTTAAGTACGATTCCGTGCAGGGTAAGTTTAAGGGAGAGGTAAAAGCCGACGGAACCGATCTGGTGATCAATGGAAAGAAAATTGGCGTTACTGCTGAACGCGATCCCGCAAACCTGAAATGGGGCGAGCGCGGAGCCGAAGTTATTGTTGAATCGACGGGAATTTTTCGGGATGACAAGTCGTGCCAGAAGCATATCGATGCCGGTGCCAAAAAGGTAATCATCTCTGCCCCGGGCAGCGGCAATGTGCAAACCATTGTACTGGGCGTTAACGATTCTGAAATAGATAAGAGCAAAACGATCTATTCCAACGCCAGCTGTACAACGAACTGCCTTGCGCCTATGGTGAAAGTACTGGACGAAGCCTACGGTGTTGAAAAAGGATTTATGACCACCATCCACGCTTACACAGGCGATCAGGCACTGGTTGACGGCCCGCACAAAGATCTGCGACGTGCCCGTGCAGCTGCTGTGAATATTGTACCCACTACCACCGGAGCTGCTGCTGCGGTAGGCCTGGTACTTCCTCATCTGGATGGCAAGCTGGACGGTGGTGCTGTACGCGTACCGGTACCAACCGGTTCATTGACCGACTTTACCGCAGTTGTAAAGAAAGAGACCACCGAAAAAGATGTGCTCGCTCAGTTTAAAAAAGCAGCTGAAGGATCTTTGAAGGGTATTTTGGAGTACAGCGAAGAAGAGCTGGTATCCACCGATATTATCGGTAATACGCACTCCTGTATTTTTGACAGCGGCACCATCAAGGTAGATGGTAATCTGGTGAAAGTAATCGGCTGGTACGACAACGAAGCCGGCTACTCTGCCCGCACAGCCGAACTGATTACACGCATTGTATAATCTGACGATTGCTGCCTCAAGGCGGTAAAAGAACGTCTAAAACCCGCCCGGATCTATCCGGAGCGGGTTTTTTTTATGTGGATGATTCCCGATCCGGTGCCATCGTCTTTTTTTGAGTCGGCCAACTCACGCCGAATTTGTATATTAAACCACCGCGCTGCCAATACGAAAAAACCAAACCTTGAAGAGATCTGCTTCACATGTTGCGTAAAATTACACTGCTACCCATACTCTCTGTTCTGTTTTTCATCTCTGCTTCCTGGGCACAGCCGATCACCATCGACCGGGTAGAACCTGAAAACTGGTGGGTGGGTTTTAACGAACCCGATGTTCAGCTGCTCATTTACGGCGACAATATTCAATCGGCGAAGCCGGCGGTAGAGTATCCCGGTGTAACCCTCGAGCGAACCACGCTGGTGCAAAATCCGAACTACCAGTTTCTTACGCTGCGCATACACGACGAAGCGCAACCCGGTACCGTGGAGCTACGCTTTACAAGAGATGGGCACACCACAACGTACAACTACGAATTGCGCGAACGCAGCGATGATCCGAACCGGAATCAGGGTTTTGACTCGTCGGATCTGATCTACCTGCTGATGCCCGACCGCTTTGCCAACGGAAATCCCGATATCGACGAGATACCCGGCATGCTGGAAGGGGTGGACCGCAGCAACCCTAATGCGCGTCACGGGGGCGACATCCGCGGCATCATCAACAACCTCGATTACATCAAAGAGCTGGGAATGACCGCCGTCTGGTTCACACCCATTCTGGAGAACGACATGCCGCCCGCATACGGAGCCTATCACGGCTATGCGGCCACCGATATGTACCGGGTAGATCGCCGCTTTGGCACCAATGAGGAATACTTGGAGCTGGTTGATAAAGCACACGATATGGGGATGAAGGTGATCATGGATATGATTCACAACCACGTGGGCACGCACCACTGGTTTATTCAGGACCTGCCTACCGACGACTGGGTTCATCCGCTTGAGGAGTATGGCACCACTAATTTTCGCACCTCCACGGTGATGGATCCGTACGCATCGGAGTATGATTTCAACTCTACGGTAAAAGGCTGGTTTGTGGTAGATATGCCCGACCTCGATCAGCGCAACGAACTGGTGGCCACGTATCTGATTCAGAATACCCTCTGGTGGATCGAATATTCCGGAATTGACGGCATTCGGATGGATACCCATCCCTATCCATACAAGGATTATATGGCCGAATGGGCACGCCGCGTGTTGGATGAGTTTCCCACATTCAACATTGTGGGCGAAGCGTGGATGCCCAACACACCAACCACGGCGTATTGGCAAACCGGCTTCCCAAGTTTTGATGGATATGAAAGCTACCTGCCGAGTGTGACCGACTTTCCGCTCTATGGATCGCTTACCGCCGGCCTGAATGAATCGCCCGGATGGGATACCGGTATTAGCCGTCTATACTTCACGCTGAGCCAGGATTTTCTGTTTCCGAACCCCAACGATCTGGTCATCTTTCCCGGTAACCACGACCTGGACCGGATTTTTACCGTGATGGGAGAGGACGTTGACAGATACAAACTGGCGTTGAGCTTTATCCTTACCACGCGGGGAATTCCGCAGCTCTACTACGGAGATGAAATACTCATGACCGGCGGTGGGCCCGACGGGTTGAAACGGAAAGATTTTCCCGGCGGCTGGGCGGGCGATCCGGTCAATGCGTTTACCCACGAAGGACGCGTTCAATTGGGTGATCAGACCGGTTTTCCCGTTGTGGAGGCGCACGATTTTCTAACGCGGGTAGCCACATGGCGGCAAGATAAAGAGGTGATTCACACCGGCCAGCTGACACACTTTATTCCCGAGGATAACGTGTACGTCTATTTTCGCCACAACGACGAGGAGACCGTCATGGTGGTGCTGAACGGCCAGAACGAAGACCGAAACCTGAATCTGAGTCGGTTCACTGAGCTTCTGGATGGGTACAGTGCCGCGTTTGATGTGGTTGGAAACCGTACGCTTCGACTTGGAGAGACGATGTCCATCGCGCCGCGCCAGGCGATGATACTGGAGCTGCGCAGCGAATGATTGTTGGTATCGGGGAATAACCCGGATAGGTGGATGGCTACGGCCGCAGCGCCTGTTCTACATCACGAATGATATCGTCATGATGTTCCAGGCCAACGGCGATGCGAATCAGTCCGGGGGTAATCCCCACAGCCAATCGCTCCTCTTCCGTAAGCTTGGAATGGGTTGTGGACGCCGGATGAGTGACGATGGTTCGGGTGTCGCCCAGATTTGCCGAGCGGGAGAGCATGACAATGCGATCGATAAAGGATTTGGCCTGCTCAAATCCGCCTTCTATTTCGAAGCAGACCACACCACCGCCCCGCTTCATCTGCCGCCGGGCGAGGTCCACCTGCGGGTGATCAGGATGGTGCGGATATTTCACAAAGGAGACGTTCGTCTGCCCGGAAAGGAATTCTGACAGCTTTTCGGCATTGTCGCAGTGGCGCTCCATCCGCACAGGCAGAGTCTCCAGGCTTTTGCTAAACAGCCACGCATTAAAGGGTGAGAGCGCCGGGCCGGTGTGCCGGGTAAAAAACTGAATCTCGTCAATGTATGGTTGGCTTCCAACAATGATGCCGCCAATAGCGCGGCCCTGCCCGTCGATGAATTTGGTGGCGGAGTGCTGAACCAGATCGGCGCCATAGGCAATGGGCCGCTGCAGGTACGGGGTGGCAAAGCAGTTATCCACCACAAAAATGAGCTCGTGTTTTTTGGCGAAGTTTCCGGCCCACTCAAGGTCGATGATATCGAGGCCGGGATTGGAGGGGGTTTCCAGAAAAAGCAGTTTGGTGTTGTCCTGTACCAGAGCGTCCCACGATTCCGTATCGGTGGTATCCCCATAAGTGAACGTGATGCCCCAACGCGGCAGCAGCTGGCTGAGAATTTGATGCGACGAGCCGAACAGCGATCGGGATGCCAGAATGTGATCGCCCTGCTTTAATAACCCGGCCAGGCAGCCAAACACCCCGGCCATACCCGATGCCGTTGCGATGCCCGCTTCTGCACCTTCCAGAAGACACATCTTCTTTACAAATTCATCCGTGTTGGGATTGGAGTATCGGCTGTAGACATTGCCTTCCAGCTCATTGGCAAACAGCGCCCGTGCCTGCTCGGCCGACTCGAACGTAAAACTGGACGTCATGTAGAGAGGAGTGGAGTGCTCCCGCTCGCCGGTTGTCGGTGTCTGTGTGCGAATAGCGTCTGTTTCGAAAGCGTTCTTTTTCTGGGTCATAAGAGGGTCGGCTGGTTAACGTGTACTGTCAGGAGCAATCCTCACTCGGAGATTTCAAAACTGCTGGTTATCGTGGCGGTCTTCTCCAGGGTTTTCGATACAGAACAGTATTTGGTGAGTGAGAGGTCGATCGCGCGCTCCACTTTTTTCCGGTCGAGATGCGCCCCCGTCAGTTTAAAATGGATGTGAATCGACGAAAACTCGGTGTATGTACCTTTGGATACCCGCTCACCGGTTAGCTCTATTTCGAGGGAGTCGGGGTTTTGCTGCTGTTTTTTCAGAATGCCTACCACATCAATGGCAGAGCATCCGCCGGCTGCGGCGAGCAGCATCTGCATCGGCCGAAACCCGCCATTTATACCGCCAATTTCATCGGTACCATCCATCTGCAGCGAAACGCCGTCTTCATTGGTGGCTTGCATGTGCACAGCGTCATTTAGTCGCTCTATGGTAATCTTCATAAGGAAATGTATGGATTTGGGTTACACGAGCCGTAAAATAAGAAATTGAGAAGAGAAGAGGGCATGCCGGAGCCATCTGAAAGAAAACAGCCCGATGGTTTTCTCTCTTGCAAACAACCATGAAAACCGTATTTTCAAAAATCGCAATAACCGGAACTTAAATTCATTTCCAGTGGCAGAGGATTCAACGACCAAAGCGGCTCCGCCCGATCCCGATAAAACACCCTCCTCTCAAGGACGCGGAACGCTCTTCGACAAGTTTCTGAATGTAATTGAAAATTTAGGCAACAAGCTGCCCGACCCGGCCATGCTGTTTTTTATACTGATGGCGATTGTGTGGGTGCTCTCGGCGCTGCTTTCGCCCATCGATTTTGGCGAAGTCCATCCGCGCACGGGCGACGAGCTGGCGGTACAGAATATGCTTACGGGCGAAAATCTGGCTGATTTTCTCGCCAACATGATCAATACCTTTGTGCTGTTTGCCCCGCTTGGTATTGTACTGGTGGCGATGCTTGGTGTGGGTGTAGCCGAGCACTCCGGCTGGATTGATGCCGGACTGAAGAAGCTGCTCGGGTTCACCCCGAAATCTATGCTCACCCCCATGCTCATTCTTATCGCGATTGTTAGCCACACGGCGGCCGATGCCGGCTATGTACTGGTGATACCGCTCGGGGGAGTAATTTTTTACGCAGCCGGCCGCCATCCGCTGGCCGGAATTGCCGCAGCTTTTGCAGGGGTGAGTGGCGGTTTTTCAGCCAATTTTGTGCCCTCGGCCATCGATCCGCTATTGATGAGTTTTACCCTTGAAGCAGGCCGGATTCTGGATCCGACTCTGGAGCTGAATCCACTGAACAACATCTACTTTACGGCTGCATCCAGCATGTTAATTGTGTTGGTAGGGTGGTACATCACCGACAAAATTGTAGAGCCGCGGCTAAGCGGAATTGAGGTGGATGGCAATGAAGATGAAATGCCGAAAATGGAAGAAGTTACCGCGAGAGAAAGCCGGGCATTCTG
The DNA here is from genome assembly GCA_047921075.1 of Balneolaceae bacterium. Classification (GTDB taxonomy): domain Bacteria; phylum Bacteroidota; class Rhodothermia; order Balneolales; family Balneolaceae; genus JBLRWS01. Next base: position 33,194 of record JBLRWS010000027.1, read on the forward strand.
GCTTGGATTTAGTGCCATGATCGCGGGCCTTGTGGGGTTGTTTGTATGGGCATGGCCGGAAGGGTCTGCCTTGCGCGATCCCAACTGGGACAATCCGGAGGTGAGTTCTCTGTTTTCCTTTCAGGCTCCGCTGATGCAGGCCATTGTGCCGCTCATCTTTATTTTGCTGCTTATTCCCGGCCTTGTGTACGGTTACGCCTCGGGCCGATACAAAAGCTCGAAAGATATGATTCAGAACATGACCAAGGCGATGGAAAGCATGGGCTATTATGTGGTGATGGCCTTTTTCTGTGCGCTTTTTATTGATGCATTTGCCAAATCGAATATTGGGCTGCTGGTAGCCATTAAGGGCGCGAACTTTCTGGAGGCGCTGGCACTGCCGGGCCAGATTACCATTGTGGGTATCATATTCCTGAGCGCTTTTGTGAACCTGCTGGTCGGTTCGGCATCCGCAAAATGGGCACTGATCGCCCCGATTTTTGTGCCGATGCTCATGCAGCTCGGCATCTCGCCCGACCTTACACAAGCGGCCTACCGGGTCGGTGATTCGGTATCGAACATTATTACGCCGTTGCTGCCCTACTTTCCGCTGGTAGTTGTGTTCTGTCAGCGGTATGTAAAAAATACCGGAATTGGAACGCTCATCTCTATGATGTTGCCGTACTCCATCATTTTTCTGATTGTCTGGACCCTCTTCCTTCTGGGTTACTGGGCGCTCGGCATTCCGCTCAGTTTCGAAGCGAATTACATATACCCTGCGCCGTAAAGGGAGCTGGCTGAGGTGGTTGGTAAAACAGAGCCATGGAGGCATGACCTGTGTGCCACCTCGTTCAGCCTCGAAAAGGGTGCGGGAAGGTGTGTTTGT
>JBLRWS010000028.1:0-13768 GCA_047921075.1 Balneolaceae bacterium
CGGCTTAAAGTACCGTCTCTTTAAACACCTCTTCGGTGCCGTGTGGGGGGCGGTCCAGGGTCCACGTCTCGAAATAGAAATGGCGCTCGGAATTGACCCGCTTGCCATTCATACTAAAGAACCGAAAGGAGTTGCTGACCAGCGCCTGTATCGGATAGAAAAAATGGCGGTATATGTTCTTCTGGCTGAACAGATGCAGATCGTAGCCCGATTTGGCCTGTTCTTTGTAGAGCACCAGATCGCCGGTGGCCAGTACATCTGCGATCTGCTCTTTATGGTGTCCTGCGTTGGAGTCGGCGTCGAGGTGTAATTCCGCCGGGCTCACCGCCGGCCGCCCGGCTTTGGATGCGGTAAGAATGAGCGCCTGCCCAATCCCGGCTCGCTCAATCTGTTCCCTGAGCGGTGCAAAACCGCGTTCGGAGTGGCAGCGGTACTCTTGCAGAGAGTGAAGGATGGCATTCAGTACCGTATCGGCGTGGTGCAGTGTGTTGAGCCCGAACGCCTGCTCATCGAGGCGGGTGCCGGTAAAATAGAATTTGGAATAGGTAGGGTCGGGACGCATAAAGGATTCCAGGGTGCCGGAAAGATCCTGGGTGTCGCGGTCGGTATGGCGCTGCTTTAACGCATCAAGACGAATATCGTGCTCGTAAATCAGTTTGAAAATATCCACAGAATAAGTGCTCAAAGTTACAGAATGAGCCCATAAGATACGGTTCGTTCCGGATAAGAACGAGTGACGGCGTACCATCTCTGGGATCGATGTTGTACATTCAACACGGAAGAACCACAACACAACCCGATCGTATGCGTACCCACCAACTCGCCCTGTTTCCACTCATTCTGTTGCTGGCCATCACGGCCGGATGCCAATCGGCTCCCGAGCCGGAACGTACAGGTTTTTTTGCCTCCAGTCTGGCTGATCAAACCGCCCTGGAAGAGCAGCTGCTTACCATGCACACGCCCGACACGTATCGGCACCATCTGCAACAGCTCACGCAGCACCCCACCATTGCCGGTATGGAGAGTAATCGCTATGTGATTGACTACATTGCCGGTGTGATGGATGGCGCGGGGCTTGCCGTCAGGGAGTACGATTACGATGTACTGCTGGCCCAGCCGGGATCGGTACAGGTTGTACTGGAGGAGCCGGTGCAGATGGTGCTTCCCACTATTGAAGCGGAGTATGAGGCGGACCCCTACTCCTCCCATCCCGATCTGCTGCACGGATGGAGCGCCTATTCGGGGTCGGGGCGCGCAACCGCCGATGTGGTGTATGCCAACTACGGCACCCGTGAAGATTTTGCACAACTGCGCGAGATGGGTGTGGAGACAGAAGGAAAGGTAATACTGGCACGATTTGGCGGAAATTTCCGCGGCTTCAAGGCGAAATATGCGGAGGAGGCGGGCGCGGTTGGCCTGGTGATGTTCACCGACCCTACCCCGAACCGGGAGACCTACCCGCAGGGCATCTTTCCGAACGAGACCACCATTCAGCGGGGCTCTCTGCTCACGCTCGATTACTATGGCGACCCGCTCACCCCGTTCGAGCCGGCACTGCCGCTCGATCATCCCGATACGCCCGATCGCTTGCCTGTTGAGGAGGTCGATTTTCACACCATCCCGGTGGCCCCCATCGGGCACGGCGCTGCACGTGAGATTCTGAGCCGGATGAATGGTGATGTGGCTCCCGATGCCTGGCAGGGCGGGTTCGATTTTGACTATCGGTTAACGGGGGCGGATGTGCAGGTAACGGTGGAGGTCGATCAGCCGTACGACATAAAGCGCATCACCAATGTTATCGGGATGATTGAAGGGAGTGAATATCCCAACGAGTGGATTATTTTGGGGTCGCATCTGGATGCGTGGTCATTCGGCGCAGCCGACCCGAACAGCGGCACGGCGATGCTGCTTACCCTTGCCGAATCGCTTGCCGAGCTGGCCGGCCACGGCCACCGCCCCCGGCGCAGTATTCTCTTTGGCCACTGGGATGCGGAAGAGTATATGCTCATCGGCTCGTCGGAGTGGGTAGAGCATCTCCGCGATGAGCTCGATGCCAATGCCGTACTCTATCTCAATGCCGATATGTCGGTCACCGGCCCGAATTTTCGGGCTTCGTCGGCGCCATCGCTGAAAAAACCGATTGCTGAGGCGGCCAAAACGGTACGGCATCCCGATACCGGGGCAACGATTTATGAGATGTGGACGGAACGCTCGGAAGACGGCCGCCCGCCGATCGGAAATTTGGGTGGCGGATCGGATCACGTCGGGTTTTACATGCATGCAGGTATTCCGTCGGCCGGCGTGGCGATCTCCGGGTCGGTGCCGGTCTATCACAGCAATTACGATACATTCTGGTTTTACGAAACCCATCTCGATCCCGATTTCCACTACGGGCCAACGCTGGCCGATGTGTACGGGGTGTTGGCCCTGCGGTTTGCCAATGCCGACCTGTTGCCGTTTGATCTGACCTCGTACGGACGCGATCTTCAGCAGCATCTTGCTCAGATCGAGTCGCTCGCGGGAACCCCGCTCTTTGAACGGAGTCGTCTGCCGGTGTTGATCGAAGAGATTGCAGAACGTACGCAAGAGGCGGATCGGCGGTTGGCGGTTGCGGCCGCAGAAGAGACGCTTCAGCGGTTTGCCCTGCGTCAGGTTAATCAATCACTGATTCAGCTGGAGCGGAGCTTTCTGCATGACGAGGGGTTGCCCTTTAGCGCGTGGCTGCAATCTCTTTACGCTTCGTCTGACCCCTACAGCGGGTACGCCTCGTGGATGCTGCCGGCCTACCGTTATGCCATTGCCGAAGAGCGGCTGGAGGATGAAGCGTTTATAGCATCTCTGCATCGGGCACACGAAGCTGCGATGGAACGGTTCTTGGAACGGTTGGAGGGTATTTTGGAGATGTTGGAGGAGTAATTTTTTCTAAAGATAGCGCGCTATTCGAAAATCAATGTTCTAAACGAGCTGTCCATAATGTAGGATAGTCCACGCGCCGATGTACTGGAATAGATGAGAAAATAATCATCCAGAAAGGTAAACGACGATACGATATGGGGTAGTTCGAACGAATAAAGATAGGCTGGGTTAGCTATGTCGTATATGTCGAGCCAGAACGTGTGATTTTCGGCATCAAACGATCCATCTGCTTGTGGTTCCCCCTGATCAAAAACACTAACAACCAGTTTTCCTGATTCACGCACATACTCAATGTCGGTATTACGAACCCGGGTATTTGGTGCAATGGTGACTAATCGCCCTGTTTCTGCACGTTGTTCGGATGCCGGAAGAGGACCACCATCTGGAGTGGAGATAGTAAAGTCATGTTTACCTGTGGTGAGATCAAACCCAAAAATAGCTCCATAATTTCTTGGGATGTAGAGCATATGATTATCAGATAGTGTGATCCATCCGTCGAACGCCATCTGATCGTCTATGGGAATGATGGAAGGGTGCTCAAAATCAAACAGTTTGTTGCCGGACTTGTCATATAATGAAAACATTGATTCAGCCATGATCCACATGATTACGACAAGGGAATCATTAGCCGCCACTCTCATCGGCCTTCGTTCTAGCGGATAGAGATCGAACTCCCCAGATGAAAGTGAAAAACGAGTTATTCTCAACGCTTGTACATCTGAGATCCAGATTTCATCATCTGAGGCAAACATATTAGTCATGTTTAAAAACTCACCAGGGCCCCTGCCTTCGCCTTGGCCAATTGCTCCTTTGTACGCACCGAATCGATCAAACTGTTTTACAAATCCATCACCAAAATCAGTGATAAAAAAGGAGGAGGAATTGCTGGTAATGGACATGCCTCTGTATATGGTATCATTCGCAACTGAAAACATCGCATCCCTCTCAAGGTGAAACGGAAAAGCAGTTCTGTGATATTGAGGTCGGTCAACAGAATGCAGTTCAGGTTGTGAAGAGGAGAAAAAAAATAGATAAAGCAACACCCCTCCTATAAACGAGAGAATGGTGACTGTCAGGTACGAACGATATTCCTTTTTAATCATCATTGATAGTAAAATTCAGTCCGTAGTGTAAACATACGGACTGATCACGTTTTGTATTACAGATCGGTATCAGGCAAACCCGGATCTCCATCTTTTTTGAGACAGAGGACTGTACCTGTTTCACATGCGAATCCTTGACAAGGTACCTGTCCGGGTTCGCCACACAGAAATTCACAGTCGTCGGCACAATTATTGGTAGCAACGGACTGTACTGGCAGGGAAATAGACAGAATCGATGCAATTATAAATCCACTTAACATTGAGATGAGTGAGAATAGGAACTTTTTCATAGAGTTAATTACCTTGATTGCAAGTTGCAACCATAATCAAAAAAAAAAAAAGAAAATATCAAGTCGAGATGTGAATGAAAAAATTCTGGAATAGAAGCTTTGTAAACTTTTTTTGTAACGATCTCTTTTGTCTTGACGGGAATCTTTCAACTATTATTTGTCAATACGTGGTGATTCAGGAAGGAAGGCTTCGCATAGATGGATTTTGTGAAGTCTCCAGTGTGTATTGAATGGTAGAGGAATGCAGCCTGAAGAAATCATCCAAAAAAAACGCCCCCGGAGAACCGGAGGCGTTTAAACAGCCTGTACACCGTACCTCAGCGGTACGAACTGTAATCGCTTAGAGTGCCGTAGCAATCACAAGCGCGATTACGGCAATCAGTTTCAACAAGATGTTGAGTGATGGGCCGGACGTATCTTTCAGTGGATCGCCCACGGTATCGCCGGTAACCGTTGCTTTATGAGCATCCGATCCTTTCCCGTAGGTTTCTCCGTCGATCACTATGCCTGCTTCAACCATCTTTTTGGCGTTGTCCCATGCGCCGCCGGCGTTGGCCTGGAAAATAGCCATCAGCACACCAACAACCGTTACACCGGCCAGAAGGCCGCCAAGGGCTTCCTTGCCGAAAATGAAGCCGACCAGTACCGGTGCGGCAACCGCCAGCAATCCGGGCACGATCATCTCGCGCAGGGCCGACTTGGTGGAGATCTCCACACACTTGCTGTACTCGGCAGTACCGTGTGCATCGTCAAAGGTCTTTTTGTCCTCATCGCTCCACTCGTTCTGATCTATTCCCTCGTTCTTTCGCATTACGGCAAGGGCAGCCTTGAGCGGGGGGATGTCAGCAAACTGACGGCGCACCTCTTCAATCATCGACTTGGCTGCGCGTCCTACCGCGTTCATGCTCAGAGCCGAGAAGACGAAGGCGAGCATACCACCCACAAAGATTCCGGCCATTACATTGGCTTCGGAAATGTCGATAGAGGTGATACCGGCGGAGGTCATGTAGGCACCAAAAAGGGCCAGTGCTGTCAAGGCAGCGGAACCGATGGCAAACCCTTTACCGATGGCAGCCGTTGTGTTGCCTACCGCATCGAGCTTGTCGGTGCGCTCTCGTACTTCCGGGGGAAGCTCGCTCATCTCTGCAATACCGCCCGCATTGTCGGAGATGGGTCCGTATGCATCCACAGCCAGCTGAATACCGGTGTTGGAGAGCATCCCTACCGCGGCAATCGCAATACCGAACAAACCGGCAAGGTGGAAGGAGGTCATGATCGCGAAAGCGATGATCAGAATCGGAATACCGGTCGACATCATTCCCACACCCAGTCCGGATATGATGTTGGTGGCATGACCGGTGAGCGATTGTTTGGCAATATTAACAACCGGTTTCTTTCCAAACCCGGTGTAGTATTCGGTTATCAGGCCGATGCCCAGTCCCGAAAACAGGCCGATAATGGTAGCCAGGTAGACCCCGAGAGAGGTGTACTCAAACACGCGTCCGTAGAGCGGATCGTTGTAGCTCCAGCTCGATGGAAGCAGCCAGGTGATGAGGAAGTAGAAGGCAACCGCCATCAAAACAGCAGAACCGAACTCCCCGATGTTGAGTGCTTTCTGTGGATCGCCGCCTTCCTCTTTTACACGAACAAGGAGTGTACCAATAATCGAGGTAATGATCCCCGTTGCGGCCAGCATCAGGGGTAAATAAACACCACTCATACCGCCCAGTGCGGCGCCGGCATCTCCTTCAAAAATGGAGAAGAAAACAGCACCCAATACCATCGCTCCAATAATCGAGCCGACGAAGGATTCAAAAAGGTCAGCGCCCATACCGGCTACGTCGCCCACGTTATCGCCCACGTTGTCGGCAATGGTTGCAGGGTTTAACGGGTGATCTTCCGGTATACCGGCTTCTACTTTTCCGACAAGGTCGGCACCCACATCCGCTGCTTTGGTATAGATACCGCCGCCCACACGGGCAAAAAGCGCGATAGAAGAGGCACCAAACGAAAATCCGGTAATCACTGTAATGACCAGTGCAAGAACTGTCTGGGTGTCGGCCTGTGTGGCTTGCCCGGCAAGGTCAAATTGAAAACTGAAGAGCAAAAACAGAGAGCTGAGCCCCAGAACGCCGAGGCCTACAACCGCCAGCCCCATCACCGAACCGCCCGAAAAGGCGACTTCGAGCGCTTTACCAAGGCTGGTACGTGCCGCGTTGGTGGTACGCACGTTGGCTTTGGTGGCTACTCTCATCCCGATAAATCCGGCCAAACCGGAACAGATCGCCCCTACAATAAAGGAGACGGCAATCATGTAGGATGAGTTTTCCGTAACGTGACCCTGATACGCCAGCAGAATGGCAACAAGAACGACGAAAATAGAGAGGGTTTTATATTCGGCCCGTAAAAAAGCCATTGCACCGTCGGCAATATGGCCTGCAATCCGCGCCATGTTCTCGTCGCCCACATCTTGCCGCGCTACCCATCGCGACTTGATATAGGTGAACAACAACGCCAGCAAACCGGCGGCAGGTATTAGATAAAAAATAGAAGATACCATGATTTATGTGTTGGTTTTGGTTAGCAAGGAAAATCAGTTGAATTGGTTCATCGCCAGATTAATGTCACCCCGAAGAAACGTTAAAATTGCATCGCACGCAAGATCGATCGCTTTATCGACCTCAATCCGCTCATCGGTGGTAAATGGCGAAAGCACATATTCGGCTTGTCGGCCGCGGGGAAAGTCGTTGCCCACACCCATGCGTAGTCGTGGAATGGATCGATTGCCGAGCTGATCGATAATGTTTTGCAGCCCGTTATGGCCACCTGCGCTGCCACCGGGCCGAAGTCTGATCGTGCCGGCGGGCAGGTGAATATCGTCATAACAAATCAGACACCGGGAAAGCGGTGTGCCTGTTTCAGCGATCGCTTTGGAGAGTGCACGGCCGCTTAGATTCATAAATGTGGTAGGCTTGATAATGGTAACCGGTTCACTTTTAAATGAACCGGTTGCTTCCATATACAATGAACTAACCTCGGAAAAGGTGAGTGAAAGGGAATCGGCCAGAGCATCGGCCACGTCAAAGCCGATGTTATGGCGCGTACCGGCATATCGGTCTCCAATATTACCCAACCCGGCAATCAGCGCCATATCTCACTGCTTTATTCTTTGGTCTCTTCGGCTTCGTCGCCGTCCGCAGCTGCTTCTTCGCCTTCAGCTACCTCTTCGCCCTCAGCTACTGCTTCTTCGTCCAGCTCTTCGTCGTCTTCAGTTACGGCAGACGATTCGAATAGTGCTTCAGACTTCGGAGGCGCGATGGTTACAATGGTTCGCTGTGGATCGTCGAGCGGTATAATACCTTCCATTTCGAGATCGGAAACGTGAATGGAGTCGCCAATTTCCATCGGGCTGATGTCCATCTCAAACACCGCGGGAATACGATCCGGAAGAACACGAATCCGAATAATACGCAGGGTTTGGAATACTCGTCCACCACCATCGCGCACACCAATCGCTGTTCCGGAAAGCCGGATAGGCACTTTGAGCGATACCGGTGTTTTGGGATCCATGACGTAAAAATCGGCGTGAAGAGGCCGGTCGGACACCGGGTCGAACTCTACATTTTTGAGTAATGTAGTGTATTCGGTGCCGTCAACGGTAAGCTTTTGCAGCTTGGTTTCGCCCACAGAAAGAATTTTTTCCAGATCGGTTTCAAGTACCGAAAAATGGGTGTTCTCTTTCACTTTGGGCCCGTATAGCACGGCAGGAACTCTGAGTTCTTCTCTCAGTTGATCGGCGGATTTTCGGCCGGTATCTCTTTTTATTCCTTCTAATTCGTAAAATTCTGGCTTCTTCATCAGTTTGTTCGTTAAGATTTAATCATCAAAAAGGGCGCTGATCGTATCGTTTGTATGAATACGCTCAATCGCTTCGGCAAAAATTCCGGCTACGCTCAGCACTTTGATCTTTTCAGAGGGTTTGCGCAACGGGATAGTATCGGTTACCAGCAGTTCATCAATCGGTGAATCTTCGATTCGCTGATAGGCTGGCCCTGATAAAATCGGGTGTGTGGATGCCGCACGTACACTCAGCGCTCCACGCTCTTTTAGTGCAACAGCTGCATTGGTAATGGTACCGGCTGTGTCGATCAAATCGTCAATCATCAACACATTTTTTCCTTCTACCTCACCAATAATGTTCATCACTTCGGCGACATTCTGTTTGGGCCGGCGCTTATCAATAAACGCGAGGCTGGCATGCAGCCGCTTGGAGTAGGCGCGGGCCATTTTGATGCTGCCCACATCCGGCGCTACAATCACCAAATTGTCGATCGGGTGTTGCTGATAGTGATCAATAAAAACCCGGCTTGCGTACAGATGGTCAAGCGGGATATCAAAAAATCCCTGAATCTGCGACGCATGCAGGTCCATCGTTAAAATTCGATCGGCCCCGGCTTCAACCAGCAGATTGGCCATTAGCTTTGCGGTAATCGATACGCGCGGCTGATCTTTTCGGTCTTGCCGGGCATACCCAAAATACGGCATTACAGCAGTTACCCGCTTTACCGAAGCCCGCTTGGCCGCATCTAGCAGCATCAGCAGCTCTACAATATTATCGCCGGGTGGCGGGGTCGATTGAATAACGAAAATATCTTCCCCGCGAATGCTCTGTTCGTACTTTACATACAGCTCTCCATCGGAAAACGATTTGATCGTCACATTACCCAATTCGATGCCATAACTTTCAGCTATGGCACGCGACAAGGCGAGATTACTGCGGCCCGCGAAAATTGCCAGTGGCGTATCCAAGAGAGCGAAATTTATCAGTGTGTAAAGAAAAAAGGATGACCGTCGGACATCCTTTTGAAAGTGTTGCCCGGGGAGGATTCGAACCCCCACTGACTGGACCAAAACCAGCTGTCCTGCCATTAGACGACCGGGCAATATCGGCTTATAAACAGACTCTAAAGATAGAAACTCATTATAACGCAGTCAAGAGCTTATTGCACTTTTAAACACTTCGCACCGATCGCACCGCCCGGGTTGGCAGTACCGTTTGTATTGATGGGCCAGGCCCGGCTTCATCAGGTGGGGCGGAAGGGCGAAACCGGCTCTCTTAAATGGCTTTTGAATAGAGTTGGGCACAAATTGAGCGCCGCAATTCCACGCCGTAAGAACCTGCTCTTTGCACGTATTATCGTGCAGCAGATTGGCCAGCAGATAGAGGGCGGGAAGCAGTACGGTGCCGGTAATGAGTTGTTGTGTGGGATTGCCCGGCAGGGGTGTGCTGCCGGGAACAAACAGAAGCGAGCGGGCTGCGTCGGGGCCATTAAGAAAAGCCGTTAGGGGCTGTGCAAAAAGCCGGTGCGCAAGTGTCGCTGCCTGGGGAACGCGCCGTTCGGGCCGGGCTGCGGGGCGGCACCCGGTATGCTGCCATACGCCCAACTCTCGGTTGCCCGGCTCAAATGCGAGGCGGTTGGCAGCGGCTATGTACGCTTGAACCGGGCCGTCAGGCATATGTTGCGCATGTAGTTCATCAAACAGCTGTACCATCGTTTCTTTGTTTTGAGCGCCACCCAGCAGGCCAAAAAGGGCACGGGCCGTCGCTTTCTTCCATGCATTGGAGAGTGGCAGCGAGGGATCGTAGCCGGCCAGAATTTCGTCTGCTTTGTAATCGAGATAATCGCGATGGGCGATCTCGATCTGCCGTTCGAAGGCGTCCTGATGAATAAACCGCAGATGACTGCCGCACGGAAGGGCTGCCCCGGATGGGTGTTGCAACAAGGCTGAGACGGGCTGCTCGAGGTGTGGCTTGAGGCAGAGTGTGGGAATGGTGGTGCCGTCGGTGCGGCGGGCTTTGCGTTCGTTCGCTGCCCGGTCGAAAACCACATGCAGCACCACTGCATCGTACCGGGAATCGGTATCGTGGCCGTGGTGCACCCATGCGGGTTCGTGTATGTGAATCTCGACATGCCCGTAGTGGGTCATCTCACCGATACGGATACGTGCATGTAAAAAATCGGGGCCGGCACCTCGGTTTATCTGGCCCTGATCCAAAATCGATATCGGCTGGCCGCACTCGGTGTGTAGCTGCTGTATATTGAATTGCATATGCTCCCACACCCATTGGAGTACCCGCTCGGGATATGGAAACCCCGCATCAAGCATGGCGCACGTCGTCGTGAGTGAGATACAGCCCCTCGGTTGCGCGATAGAGATCGGGGATTGGATGTTGAAAATACCGTTTGGCATTGTGCCGGGCCCGGCGTGTGCGAATGGCCAGGTTCCGTAACGGTTTAGGCGGGATATTTCCCAGCAACGCACCTGCGGCAATACCGAGTGCAAACCCGACTGTAAACGCCCCGCCGGTGATCCATGTGGTTTGGGTTCGTGGTGTCATCAATCTGTCTCTGTTTTTTTCTCTTCGATTTGTAGGAGGCTTTGCAAAACCGTCTTTTTGCCCAAGCTCTTCGTTAGCGGGATTTTAAAATCCTCACATATAACCAATATGCTGCGGATTTAAAATCCCTTTGGCCTCGTTCTTGACCAAAAATCCTGGTTTTTCAAAGCCTCCTTGTAGGGATAACGGTGAACGGAATTTTTTGGTTTATACAGATTTAAAAAATGGATACTTTAATATGTGAAAATAAAGGATAATAATATGATTTTATTGGATCAAGATCGGACGCAGCGCACCCTGGTCAGAATGGCTTTTCAGATTATCGAGAAGGCAGCCGGAGACCCTTTATGCCTGGTTGGGATCAACGAAAGGGGATATGCCGTAGCCTCGGTTTTGAAGCGGATAATCGCAGAAAACCGGGAAGAACCGGTACATCTGGTTTCACTGAATGCCGATGATGATTCGCAGAAGCCCATTTCGCCGCCGGTAAACGGCCGTGCGATTCTGGTGATGGTAGACGATGTTATATTTAGCGGAAGAACCATGTACCGTGCCATTCAAAAGGTTCAAAACCTCAACCAATTTCGTAAAACTATTGTGGCAACCCTGGCCGATCGCGGCCACCGCACCCTTCCAATTTATGCAGAAATTGTTGGCCTTGACGTCCCAACAAAGCTGAATGAACACGTTGAATGTGTGCTTCATCAACAAAACCCTCATCAAGTTATTTTAACTCGCAATACGAACTAATTCTATGATCAAAAAGATACTATTGCTGGCTGTTTTCATGGCCGGATTCATCACGCATGCTTCTGCCCAGGAACAGATTATTTTTCCCGACACGCTGGCCGGCTGGCAGCTCAGCTGGGATGCCGGATTGAATGGATCGCAAGCTGCCTTTTCCAACTGGTCGGGTGGTGGTGTAGACAATCTCAGCTACACCGGAAGTTCCCGTTTTCAGGCCAAATATGGCCAAGGCCGTTTCAATTATGGGTTTTCACTCTCTACCCGGTACGGACGCAGCTATATTCAGGGAGACAGCAACCGAAAAACCGACGACCGCCTTTCCGTTCGAAATCGGTTTCTCTACGATCTGGGCGAGGAAAACAGCGACTTTGCAATTTTTGGAAATATCGACCTGCTTACTCAATTCGACCAGGGCTTTGACTTTGCCGCAGGCCCCGATGACGAAGATGTGTTGATATCGGGATTTTTTGCACCGGCCTACATCTCCGAAAATGCCGGACTGGCCTATAGCCCGGGTGAACATTTTGTGTTTGAAGCCGGTCTCGGGCTTCGGCAAACCATTGTGCGCGATCGATCTCTCTCCACCCTTTACGGCCTGGATGAGGGAGAGACATTCCGAAATGAAGGGGGCCTGACACTTGCTGCCGCGTATGAGCAGACCATAGCCACCAACTTACGTTTTAGCCTTTCTGCCGAATCGTTTACCAACTTGAGTGAATCACTGAAAAGCACCGATGTGAATGTAAGCTCCCAGTTTACAGGCGCCATCAACAGTTTGCTAAACGCCTCTCTGCGGGTAGACCTTCGGTACGATGACGACTTCTCCAATGAAATTCAGTTGATGCAGGTCCTTTCGGTCGGAATCTCGTTTTCACTGCTCTGATGATGGCTTCGTCGTTCGAACCATATCTCCAACAGGTTCAAGCCATACTCCGCGCTTCCGACCGGTGGCGCGCCGAGTATGGGCCGGTTCCCGATACGGCGATTCCACTGGATAGCGAAAAAATGCAGGCCGTATTGTCCGGCCTGGAAGAGCGGCTGCGTGGTAACTATCCGTTTCATCATCCGCAATATGCGGGCCAAATGCTCAAGCCGCCACACCCGATTGCGTGGGCGGCCTATATTGTAGCGATGGCCATCAATCCGAACAACCACGCCCTGGATGGAGGCCCGCCCACATCGGCGATGGAAAAAGAGGTGATCGGCCGGCTTGCCGAAATGGTAGGGTTTGGGCCCGGCGCGCTGGGCCATCTTACCTCGGGAGGCACCATTGCCAACCTGGAGGCGCTCTTTGTGGCGCGTGAATCTCATCCCGGAAAGGCCATCGCAGCCTCTTCGAACGCCCACTATACCCATCGCCGGATGTCGCATCTGCTAAACGTACCGTTTATAGAGATACCGGCTGCTTCCGGAGGGTGGGATATGGACGCCTTAAACGAACAGGCCGAGGCGATTGGCACCTTGGTTGTTACGCTTGGTACAACCGGCCTTGGTACGGTGGAGCCGCTCGCAGATCTTGTGGCATGGGCACGGGAACAGGGCATTCGGATTCATGTTGATGCGGCCTATGGCGGTTTTTTCAAACTTATCGCTGACCGGCTGCCCCACGCCCGGCACTGGCACGCCATGGCCGAAGCAGACAGTGTGGTGATCGATCCGCATAAGCACGGCTTGCAGCCGTACGGTTGTGGCGCAGTACTGTTTCGGGACGCCTCCGTTGGTCGGTTCTACCAACACGACTCGCCCTACACCTACTTTACATCCGATGAGCTGCACCTCGGGGAAATCAGCCTGGAGTGCTCACGCGCGGGTGCATCGGCCGCTGCACTGTGGGCTACCCTGCAGCTGCTGCCGCTCACACCGGATGGCCTCGGTGCCTATCTTCAACAAACTGTTGATGCAGCTGCAGATTTGCACACTCGTCTGTCGGAATCGCCACAGTTTGATGTGATCCATCCACCGGAGCTTGATATCCTGGCCTATTTCCCGGTTCCGGACCAGCCCACTACGAGTGCCGTGAGCCGTCTCAGCCGTGCTCTGTTTCAATCAGGAATGGAGGACCGGGAGGGCGGTTTTCATCTCAGCCTGTATACCATGAGCAGCGACGATTTTACGGGCCTTGTTGGAGAATACGAAGCCGATACCGACCGGGTAACGCTGCTGCGAAGCGTGTTGATGAAACCTGAACATAAACCGTTTGTACCGGAGCTGGTAAAGCGGCTGCATACTCATCTTGATACGATCGTCAGCGATAGCTGATGAGCTGGCGTAAAGAACCCTCTTTTCCTAAAACTGCCGCGCCAGGACCGCGG
>JBLRWS010000028.1:13868-22019 GCA_047921075.1 Balneolaceae bacterium
GATGAGCTGGCGTAAAGAACCCTCTTTTCCTAAAACTGCCGCGCCAGGACCGCGGTTTCCCGAAAACGGCGGGTTTGTCCGGTGCTGCTGTTTACCGCTTCCACAAATACCACGTAGATGCCGATTCGGGCAATTAAACTGTCGTCGGTCTGTCCGTCCCAGATCAACGCACCCTCAAACCCGGCCGGTTCGCCTTCGGTAAGCCTGCGGACAAGCCGTCCGTACCGATCATAAATGCGCACGGTGAGCAGATAGTTCGGATCGTCAAACGAGTAGTTGATGAACAGGTTGGCGGTCATCCCGCCGTCGTGCGGCGCAAAGGGGTTGGGTTCCAGTGTGATGGATTGCCCGGCCGATACCCCGCCCGGTTGCTGGAACAGATTGTTTTGCATCAACGGAGAGCCGCCGATGGGCGTGGGGTGCGAGCCCCAATTCTGAGGATTGTTTGAATCGCCATCGGGATTGACCCTCTCCAGCGAGATGCCGCGCGTATCGATGATGTTTGGATTGTGCCACTCGGGCCGATAATCCACCATGTCGATCACGGTGTCGGTGCTGTCGGCCAGAAATACCTGCCGCCCGGCCAGTGGCAGGCTCAGTGTGGTGCGGTTAAACCGGAACGCAAACGGGGCGAGCTCTTCACCAAGGTTAAAGAAGCGCGCGGTTAAACTTTCTGAAAAGCGCTCGGCATCCGGCGCAGCGTGGAGTAGAAAAAGACCATTGGCCGGTATCCATTGCCTGCGGCTGCTCACCGGCGTGATGCGGGTAATCGCCCCGTCTTCATCCGGTTCATCATGAATGAAGATTCCTTCCATCGAGATGGCGTAACCGCGGCGGTTGATGACCTCAAGGTACTCCGACTGGTTGGGGAGCCCATCGCGGTTGTCGCGAATCGGATCGAACATAATTTCGTTAAACACCAGATCTCCCGGTTGCACCGGTTGCGCCACAGGCTGGCTGAGGCGGTCGCTGCTGTTGCCCTGAAAATCGGATACCGTAGCCGTTTCCACCACATTTTCTATGCCGGGCTGAAACGGACCGGCGTCCAGTACAACCCGGTTGGCAGCTCCCGGATCGAGTTGCAGAATGGCGGCCGGAGAGTTGTTGATGGTAAACTGCGGACCGGTGGAGGGATCAATAAATTCCGTAAAAACGACGGCTACTGAATCGGGATGAAAGAGGTTGGCAAAGAGAATGCCGGGGGGTGTGGTATCGGGTTCAAAGAGTGTGTTCTGGAGCAGCGGTGTGGAGCCGTTCTCTGCCTGGCTCGACCCCCAGTTGGCACGATCGATGGAGATCGCCTGCGGGTCGCGCCGCTCCAGCGACAGGCCGGGTACATTACCGCCCCACTCGGGCAGGTAAAAGAGGCTGTCGATTGTGGTGCCTTCGTCGTTGCGAATAACCACAGCATCCCCGTTGTTGCTGAGCGATTGAAAACCGGGCAAGCGGATGATGCGATCATTGCCCGATGCAAACGCTTCAGTATCGGTAAATACGATAAAATCGTTCCCCCTGAGCGCGGTTCCCTGTGGAATGGTGGCACTTCCCGAGGCGTCAGAAAGTGTCCACCCCGACAGATCGATGTTGTTTTCGGTGGTGTTAAAGAGTTCCACAAATTCAGGGCTGCCCGACTGCAGACGCCGGTATAAAATTTCGTTGATGACCACGTCACCGGCCAGCGGCATCTCGAATTCCAAAAACTCCACACTCCGGCTCTCGTCAGGAGCTACATTTCCAAACAGGTCGGATATGCCCGAAATGGAAATCTCATACACCTGGTTGTTTTCCAGCTCCTCGCCCAGCTGCAACCGTACTTCGTTGTTACTTAACTGCACCGTTGAAATGGGTACAAACGGCGAAATGGAGTACCGGGCGGCATCACCGGCTGTTTCGGCAAGGCGCTCATCAAACAGTAGTAAAAACTCGGTGGCACTGGTAAAGGTGAGCTGCTGCCATACGGGGGGCGTGGTGTCGGGCGCTACCTCATTGGCCTGGCCGGGCGTGCCGCGAAGCGGATTGGGCGATTCCCCCCAATTTTCGACAAACCGGGCATCCACGTCGGTGTCGCGACGTTCCAGTGCCACGCCGTTACCGCCCCACACCGACGGGTCGTACCGGAGCGAATCGGCCAGCTCTCCGTCGGGTGAGAATAGACGGATTTCATCTGCCACCGTGGTGGTAAATCCGGGATAGCCGCTCATCTGAACAGACCGAACCTCCCCATATATCGATCGCAGGGCGGCTGTATCGGGGGTGATGGCGATCCACTCGCCGGGGCCCAGAGCGGTCTCTACGGTGGCAAAGACGCCTCCGGGGCTTGGTGCATCAGCCCGGCGAAACAGCTGCCAATCCTGAAGATTGATAAACCGATCGCTGGTATTTACAAGCTCGGTGTAACGGACAAACCCACTGTCGGGGCGATACATAAATTCGTTGAGGAGAATGTCGCCCGGTTGCGGTTCATCAAACAGGACCGCTTCGGCGCGGCTCCCCTCTGGAAGTTCGAAGCCGCTTTCACTCTCTATGCCGGACACATCAACGGTTAATCGGCCGGAAGGAAGGGGGTCCGAAAAGGTGAGGCGAACCGTGGTGGGCTCCGGCCGGGTGGCGCCATCGGGGACAATCGATTCATTTATCAGGAAACCGGAGGGCGTCAGGCTCGCTTCATCCACCGCTTCCGAAAAGAAAAGCTCAATGACGGTAGCCGAGACAGCCGTTGCATCAACCAGCGAAAACGGATTTTCGAACAAAAAGGTAAGTTCTGAATCGGGCTCAATAGACTCGCCCTGTTCGCTTTCTACATTGTTCACAACCAACGTGTAGGTACCGTCGGGAATGGCGCTGCCGTAGGTAAGCCGTACCGTAAAGGCATTCTCGGCCAGTGTGGCCGAATCGGGAGAGCCAAGCTGTTCAATAAAAAAGTTACCGGGCTGTAACGTGGCTTCATCAACCGGAAAGTTGAACGTTACATCGATGGAACGGGCTGCGGAAACGTCGGCCGATTGCAGCCGAAACGGCTCGATGTTGATGACCACGATATTGTCGAAAAAGAAGTTCTGCGCGCGGGTGGAGGTATAATTCAGTAAAAAACCGAACCATTCCGATTCGGTGTGGGTATTGTCGGTTACGGTGGCTGCCGGCTGCGGAGTGCTTCCAAAGCCGGCCGACTCCAACAGGGTCCACTCACCGTCGAGCGTGCGTTCTACCCGCACCTGAAACGGTCCGCCGGAAGAGATATCGAGCGTGCCGGTGGCAATTTCAGTTTCGACGCCGTTATCGAAACGGAATAGCCGGAAAAAATTGGGCGAAAGATTCTCGCCGGTGCGTATGGCGTAGCCGTTTACAGCTCCACTGAGGTTCTCGCGATCGGACATCAAAAAGATAAATCCGCGGTTGTTATTGGACGGTGCGAAATCCTGATCGATAAAAAACTCCCAGCTACCGAATGCGGCCGATGAGAGGGTGCGCAGCTGTGCGGTGCCACCACCGGTATCGTTCAGGCGCAGCAGGGTATTGCCGTTATCGGGCACAAAGGTGAAGATGGAGAGATCACCGGTCCATGCGGGATTCGACGTAAGATCCTGATCTTCAAAATCGTCGTTAACCACTACCACCTGGGCAGTAGCAGTGACCGTGGTAAGTAAAAAGCAGAGTAGAAGTAGTATGCGCATATCGAAAAATATCTGCTCAAACTTACTGCAAATGAGAATGAAACCCAATGGAAAGAAAAAGAGCCGTGGCGGTCAGGCCCGGCTCTTTAAAGGATTTTTGGAAAGTATTGCTCTGGTACTTCCCTAAAAATCACTACGTGTATCGTGTTCTCTATGTAGTAAGAACCCCGAAACACGAATTACTTACAGATTTTTTTAAAAAAAATAATCCATCCGTAAAAAGTGAAAAACCGGTTGATAATACTGGATTTACATCAATTGAAATAACAGATGAGAAAGTGAGAAGATCTTTAAAAAGATGGAATGAGCAGAATTTGTGAGCGATGGCTGAGCAGGTAATTGCGCGACACAAGCAGCTCAGCGTTGAGGATGTCATCCGGTAGGCGATCGGGGCGTGTCAAAAAGTAGCCGACATGTTTACCAATCACCTGATGGGGATCTTAAACTACATCTTCTATCGGATTACCAACAGCAGGCCCGAACAGGTAAACTCCAAGATTGAGCAGTTAAAAACTATTTTAAGAGGCAACCGGAACTTTGGCAACTTCCGTAATGCCATCCTGTTCTATTTTGGAAAATTAGATCTCTACCCACAAAGTTTCCCGTAGAACCGTTTTTTAAAATAATTCTGATTCTTTTCTTTTGCCACAAAGGCTGCAAATCACAAAGATTCACGAAGGGCTCTTCGCGAAAATCTGCAAGAAATAGTTGACTTGGTTTCCGATGCCGGCAGGTTTGGTTTTTTATGAGCCATTTTAGCTCAGATTATTCGCTGCTGGTATCGTTAAAAAGAGTGCTGATAATATAGAGTTGTTCAACCGGCTCGCCATTCAGAATCGCAGGCTTCCATCTTTCCATATTACCCACAATTTTCTCGTACATCTCACTAATTGAATCATGTGGACTCATTACAATCTCAACCTGACCGGCTTTGCCTTCCCTGTCCACAACATAGGTAAGTAACAGCCTTCCGCCATACCCTCCTCTTCTGGCAGGTTCAGGTATTACCGTATTCATCATAATATGTGACTGAAGCGCGCTATGTCCTCCAGGATATTTTGCCCAAACATCCGGTTCAGGATAATCCATAGCCAAAGCTTGCTCCGGCATAGGCACTTCAGAGTAGTAATCGTCCGAATATTTGAGCTGATTACCTGTTGATGAACAGCTCAAACCAATTGCTATTAAAAGAAGAGAAATTAAACTTAGCCAATATTTATGCATAACCATTTATTGGATTAAAGGCTGGATAAACAAAGCTATGTTAAGGCTTTGATTCAACCAAATTTATTTTAAATATCCCTTTCTCACCAGCAGCTCCGCATTCAAAATAGCACCTCCGGCAGCGCCCCGAACGGTATTGTGCGCCATTGCGACATACCGGATATCGGTGACCCGCCCTTCACGAAGCCGCCCGATGGCGGTTTGCATGCCCCGTTCACTGTCGGCATGCAGCCGCGGTTGCGGAAATCGCTCTTCGTTGTGATAAAAAATCGGGAAGTCGGGCGCGGATGGGAGCCCGAGGTCGGCAATGGGGCTTTTCCAGGAGGTGAACAACTCGCGAACGGCATCAATAGAAACCGGCTTTTTTTGCAGAGCCACATCGATGGAGAGCATGTGGCCGTTCTCGACCGGTACGCGCGTGGCGGTGGCTTGTATCGGGATGTCGGCATGGGTGAGAGAACCGCTGTTTAGGGTAGCCAGCAGCTTGTTGGGCTCTTGCTCAATTTTAGACTCCTCTCCGCCAATGAACGGAATCACGTTCCCTAAAATATCGAGGCTTGGCACGCCGGGATATCCGGCACCGGAAATCGCCTGCATCGAGGTAACCACAACAGAAGCCAGACCGAATGCATCGTGCAGCGGCTTTAGGGTCATTGTAAGGGGAACTACCACGCAGTTAGGGTTGGTTACAATCCACCCGCTGCCATCGTCGGTAAAGCGCTGTTCTCGAATCAGATCCACATGATCGGGATTAACCTCCGGGATGAGCAGTGGCACGGCGGAGTCGGTGCGAAAGTTTTTGGCGTTGCTGATGACCGGGATGCCCGCTTCGGCAAAGTCGCGCTCGATGGTGCCTGCCACTGAGGAATCAAGGCCGGAGAATACAAAGTCGACGCCCGAAAACAGACCAGGCTTGCACGGTTGAACGATCAGCTCATGCACGTTTTCCGGCATCGGCGTGGCTTCTACCCAATGCGCCGCCTCACGGTACGGCTTACCGGCTGAACGCTCCGATGCGCCAAGCGTGTGGATGGAAAACCAGGGGTGTTGCTGCAACAGCCGGATAAATTTTTGACCTACCGCTCCGGTCGCGCCGAGGATGCCGATGTTAAATTGTGCCATTGTTGGATTGGGTATCTGCGAAAAGGAATATTCAAAAGAGGCTAAAAATAACAATTTGAACGGACAATCAATTCGCCATGGGTAACTTTTTTCCTATCTTTGGCACGACGATTTCGCGGTGTGCTGCCGCACGATTCATCAACCAAAAAAAGAAAACCACATGGCCGTAGAGCAGGTTCAGTCACTCGATGCAATTGTATCACTTGCCAAAGCGAGAGGATTTATTTTTCAATCATCCGAAATTTATGGCGGGCTCTCGGCCGTGTACGATTATGGCCCGCTGGGCGTGGAGCTGAAGCGTAACATCCGCGATCATTGGTGGAAAGCGATGACCCAGGCGCATGATAATATTGTTGGGGTGGATGCCGCCATTTTTATGCACCCGAAGGTGTGGGAGGCGAGCGGCCACGTGGAAGGCTTCAACGATCCGATGATTGACGACAAGCAATCCAAAAAACGGTATCGTGCCGATATGTTGATCGAACAGCACATTCAGAAGTTGCGTGATAAGGGCGATGAGAAAAAAGCCGATGAGCTGCAGCAACAGCTCGACACCACCGGCACACGCAACGGACTGTGCGAGGATCTCTACCAAATTATTATGGATGAAGAGATTCGTGCCCCGGAGTCGGGCGCGTTCGACTGGACAGAGGTACGTCAGTTCAACCTGATGTTCAAAACGCACTACGGGGCTACCTCTTCGGGCGATGACGACGCGATTTATCTGCGGCCGGAAACCGCCCAGGGTATTTTCGTGAACTATAAAAATGTATTGGACACCGCACGGGTGCAGGTCCCTTTCGGGATAGCACAGGTTGGCAAAGCGTTTCGCAACGAAGTGGTTGCGCGGCAGTTTGTGTTTCGCATGCGGGAGTTTGAACAGATGGAGATGCAGTATTTTGTAGAGCCCGGCAGCGACGAAGCATCCTACGAAGAGTGGCTCGAAAAACGGCTTAAATGGCACAAATCATTGGGCATTCGGGAGCAGAATCTGCGCGTTGCCCCTCACCCCGAAGACAAGCTTGCCCATTATGCCCGTGCTGCAGCCGATATTCAGTTTCAATTTCCGATCGGCTGGCAGGAAGTGGAAGGGATACACAACCGCACCGATTTCGACCTGTCACGCCATCAGGAATATTCCGGTAAAAAAATGGAATATTACGATCAAAAAGAGCAGAAACGATACATCCCCTACGTGGTGGAGACGTCGATCGGACTGGATCGCTGCACACTGATGGTGCTTTGCGACGCCTATCGCGAAGAGGATGTGGATGGCGATACCCGCACAGTGTTGAAGCTGCATCCGAAGTTGGCACCAACCAAAGTGGGTATTTTCCCTCTGGTGAAAAAACCGGAACTGCAGGAGCTTGCACGCTCGATCGAAGCGGATTTAAAAGAGGAGATGACCGTTTTGTATGATGAATCGGGCTCCATCGGCAAGCGCTACCGCCGGCAGGATGAGGCGGGAACACCGTTCTGTATCACGGTCGATTTTGACGGGCTGGAAGATCAGACGGTAACCATCCGCCACCGCGATACCATGAAGCAGGAGCGTGTGCCGGTTGATAAACTCCAGAGCCTCATCCGGGATCACACCAAAAACTGGACGCCCGAATAATGTGCGCGATTACTCCAGGCTCTGAAGCCAGGAGAGGATCTCGGCAATAAATCCATCGGCAAATGCGGGCTCAAGCATGCCGTACTCACCGGGCATACCGGTGTTGGCGGTCTGAAAGAGATGGTTGGCTTCGGGGATGATGGCCGTTTCCAGCGGCCGTTCCCATTCGTGATTGCCCAGTTGCTCCACATTGGGTAGGGCTTGAACCTGCATATCTTTTTCGCCGTAAATGGCCAGTACCGGAACAGGAGGGGTCTGCTTTAGCTCGCTGATCGGCTCAAACTGGATAAACGATCGAAACCATCGCGTTTTGGACGCGGCAAGCTGCCGTTCAATCTGGCTGGCGATGAAGGCGTTCATATCACCCAATGCCTCACGCTGTGGTGCGGGAAGTGTGTTCATCTGTTCGCGCAGCCGATCTTCCAAATCACGTTCAATATCCGTCCAATTTTCGCCGGACAGTACGGCATCGTAAATGCGCCTCTGAAAGGCGAGGTTTTCCTGAACCACGGCATC
>JBLRWS010000028.1:22119-32885 GCA_047921075.1 Balneolaceae bacterium
TCAACAGGCAGGTTAAAAGCGTTCTGTGCGGGAATGTCGAGCGTACCGTCCAGAACCCCTTCGTTGTTGGCAAAGGTGACACTAAACCCAAGCTCCTGTCCGCTGATGGAGATCGCTCCGCGCCAGGTGCCTTCTACGCGATCAGGTTGCTGGGCAAATAATGAAAAAGGAAACAGACAAACGATGATAAGAGCAATTCTCATAAGGGGAAGAAGAGATTTTTAACCTATAGACGTTTCTAAAATAACAAAACGAAGGATGACCCTACAGTTGTTTTTTAACGGGTGTACCGGCCATCTGAACTCTCAACGGACGGATGGTTTTTTCGCCTTTTGAACAGTATGGTGTGGAGGGTTGAAAATGCAATAGTATGGTGGGCGATCTATCGGGCGGTATTTTTAGAGATGGTGGATGTCTATGCAAAAACGTATTGTGATTGATCGGCGCTCATGAATTTACACTCTTGTGATGCAACCGCGCGAAAGGAAAAATAGATTCTAAATCATACTTTTATTTATGTGATGATGTTTAAATGGTTGCACAAACTCACACTCGCTTTCGATACGTCGGTCTTTTTGCCCTGTTGTTAATACTGTACGCCTGCAGCGATTCGCCGGTAAATATGGTGGAGGAAACAGATGTCGAAGAGTTGATCACGCTGCCGGTCAACATCCATTTTATGGAGTCGAGCCAATCGGCCAACCTCACTTCGGGACTGTCTGAAGAGGACCTGACCCGGTTAATGGAGGGGGTGAATGAGGTGTGGCGCCCGGCCAACATCCAATGGGAGGTACAGCGTGTGGAGACTGCTCGTGCCCAAAACGCGGCGGAGTTCGACCGTATGGTAAACGGTGAGATTCCCTTTTCCGCAACCCTTATTCACAGCGTAATCCCTCTTGAGGGGCTCTCCCCTACAGCCTGGGATGTGTACCTGATTCGAAATCTTGGCGGATTTGTTGGCGGCATCTATTTTGCACGGCATGCGGCTGTGTTACAGCCCGAAACTGATCCCACCGGCGCCTTCGGTTTTGATGGCGGGCTGATCCGCATTCTCTCTCACGAGCTGGGCCATTCCCTGAGCCTGCAACACGTACCATGTGTGCAGCCCGGTAATCTCATGGCGCCGGGTTGCCAGGTTGGGAACCGTACGCTGATGAATGACGGCCAGATACTGCAGGCCCGCAGTGTTGCCCGCGCAAACCGTCCGTATAACGGAAATTAAAGATTGTAAAGACAGAATCCGGGAACGGTAAAGGAGAGCGAAACCATTCTAAAAGCCGTATATTCGTCGCCAATTTCCAAAAAGAAGTATCTGTAGATGATGATGACCCAAGACTATGACGCGTACACCGCCGAGGATGCGGATGTATGGAGGCGGCTGTTCGAACGGCAAATGAAAAACCTGCCGGGCAAAGCCCACCCTGAATATCTGAAAAGCCTCGAAAAGCTCTCTCCGGTGCTGAATGCCGATCGTATTCCGCGCTTTTCAGAACTGAATGAAGCGCTGATGGCAGAACACGGCTGGTCGGTAACCGTGGTTCCGGGCCTTATACCCGTCGATCAATTTTTTGCACTGTTGTCTGAAAAAACGTTTTGCTCCTCCACTTGGCTGCGCGATATAAGCCAGCTCGACTATCTGGAAGAGCCCGATATGTTTCACGACATTTTTGGACATATTCCACTGTTAATGAACCACTCCTATGCCCGCTTTATCGAGCAGTTTGGAAAGCTGGGTGCGCGGTTCGGCCACGATAAGACTGTGGAAAAACAGTTGCAGCGCCTCTACTGGTTCACCATTGAATTCGGGTTGATTCGCGACCAAGCCGATACGCGTATTTACGGAGCCGGAATTTTATCTTCGGCCGGCGAGACGAACCATATTTTTGAGGATGTCATTACCGTACATCCTTATGACGTGGAACAGGTTTTGCATACCGATTTTATTACGTCAGAAATTCAGACGCAATACTACGAGATCGAGTCGTTTCAGGAGCTGTTTCGATCGGTCGAAGAGCTGGAGGCTTCGCTGCTGCGAGAGGTGGCTGTTTAGCAGACAGCCCCGCTGTCGGGGTCGATGTAGCATCCGTCGCCGCTGATACTTCGCTGCCGGGTAAGCTCCTTTTCGAGCTGTAGTAACCATATGTCGAGGGCCGGCTTTCCGGAAACGATCTGGCCGCTTTCTTCAATACGAGGCAACGGCTTTCCCGCGGCATCTGTATCGTGTACTTCAACGCGGAAGGCAAGGCGAAGATCTCTGAGCTTCTGTTCCAGCTCCTCGCCGGAACGCTCACCGGTTTTACGATGTAGTTCAATCATGTAATCGGCTTTGGTTCTCGTTATTAGAACAACGATAGTGTTCAATGTACTAAAAATCGGGCCACGCCGGCAACAGCAGGTGGTGCACGGGCGCGGCACGGGACGGGACATCGGTTTAAGCCGGTTTCAAAACGTCATCAAAATGTGATTGCGGATACGCTTTTTTCGCCGCTAAAGAGGAGTTTTGAGGCAGGGCTGATTTTGATCTGATGCCGATTATTCTGATCTTTGCACCTACCAAAACACGCGTTTTTACAACAAATCTGATAATTCTGAAAAAGATAGAACACCATGGCAAAGGTTGAGGTGGTAATGCCCCAAATGGGCGAATCGGTAATGGAAGGTGAAGTACTCGAATGGCTTAAACAAGTGGGCGATACCGTAGAAGTGGACGAGCCGCTGCTCGAAATTGCCACCGATAAAGTGGATACAGAAGTACCCTCCCCGGAGGGCGGTGTGCTGCTCGAAATTTTAGTGGAATCGGGCCAAACCGTGGAAGTGGGTCAGCCTATTGCCATTATCGGAACCGAAGGCGAAGAGCCGGGCGAGTCATCCGGCGGCGGAGCCAAAGCTGCCGAGTCTGCTGAGGCCGAAGAGCCTGAAGCTGAAGAGGAAGCGCCGGAGGAAGAAGAGACGGAACCCGTGGCCGAAGAGAACGCCGAAGACGATTCTCAGAATGATGCCGATGGTGAACGTGTGGAGGTCGTGATGCCTCAAATGGGCGAGTCGGTCATGGAAGGCGAAGTACTCGAATGGCTGAAGCAGGTGGGCGATACTGTAGACGTAGACGAACCCCTGCTCGAAATTGCCACCGATAAAGTAGATACGGAAGTTCCCTCTCCCGAAGCCGGTACGCTGGTTGAAATATTGGTGGAAGCGGGCGATACCGTAGAAGTGGGCCAGCCAATTGCTATTATTGCCACAGGCAAAGCGGCATCCGGCGATGCCAAACCGGCCCCGAAAAAAGAGGAGAAATCAGCCGCCGCCAACAACGGCACGCAGAAAAAGGAAGAGCCTGCCCAGAAAGAGCCGGCAGCCGCTCCGGTAAGCGGTGGCACGGAACCGCAGCGCGTAGGCAAAGATGGACGGTTTTTCTCTCCCTTGGTTCGCTCCATTGCCCGCGAAGAGGGAATCTCTCAGGAAGAGCTGGATCAGCTCGAAGGCAGCGGCAAAGATGGCCGGGTTTCCAAAGAAGATATTTTAGCGTATGTGAAAAACCGCAAAACCGGCACCGTTCCGGCATCAAAAGAGTCGGAGCTGGAGAAACCGGTATCAAAACCTTCTGCCTCAACAGGTTCGAAAGGAAAGATTTCTGCCGGTGAGCTGAACGTGAAGCGTCCACACGAAAATGTGGAGATCATTAAGATGGATCGCATGCGCAAGATGATTGCCGAGCATATGGTCCGCTCCAAGCAGGTATCTGCACACGTCTCTACCTTCAGCGAGGTGGATGTGACCAATATTGTAAAATGGCGCAATGCCAACAAAAACAAGTTTCAGGAACAGACCGGTGTACGTCTTACATTCACCCCCATTTTTATTGAAGCGTTTATTCAGGCGATCGGCGATTTCCCGCTGATTAACTGCTCGGTGGATGGCGAGAACATTATCGTGAAGAAAGACATCAACTTCGGAATTGCGGTAGCGCTGGGTGATGGCGGTAAAGGCGGGTTGATTGTGCCGGTCATCAAGCAGGCACAGAATAAGAACCTTGCCGGACTTGCGAAAGAGGTGAACGATCTGGCCGGTAAAGCCCGTAACAAGGAGCTGAATCCGGATGATTTGGTGGGAGGAACCATCACATTAACCAACTACGGCAGTGTGGGGAATCTCATGGGTACGCCGATTATCAACCAGCCGCAGGTAGCCATTTTGGGAACCGGTGTCATCGAAAAACGCCCGGTTGTTCTGGAAACAGATGCGGGTGATGTCATCGCTATCCGGCACATGATGTATTTGTCGATGAGTTACGATCATCGCATCATTGACGGAGCCCATGGCGGCGCATTTACGACCCGCGTGAAAGAGCTGCTTGAAGGATTTGACCCCAACCGCGCTTTTTAAATACACCTGCGAATACGTCTCCATTTTGTGGAGACGTATCTGTTTGGGGTACATGCCAACCATCGTGCCATGCAAAAAACCAGTAAGCTTACTCTTTCGGAAACCATTTCCGATTTGCGCAGCCACATTGCAGCCTATCGGAAAGCGGGTAAACGAATTGGTTTTGTGCCTACAATGGGTGCGTTGCACGAAGGGCACCTCTCCCTGATCCGTATTGCGAAGGAAAACAGTGATGTGGTTGTTGTTTCCATCTTCGTGAACCCGACACAGTTTGGACCAAATGAAGACTTCGAGACGTATCCACGGCAACTGGAAACCGATCTTCGGCAGTGCCGCGACATGGATGTCGACCTTGTGTTTGCACCCGGCGCGGCTGAGATGTACGACGAACACCGCTACCTATCCATTTCGATTGATCAGTTGAACAACCATCTTTGCGGTGCAAGCCGTCCCGGCTTTTTTGAAGGGGTTCTGCTGGTGGTGAACAAACTCTTTAACCTGGTGCAGCCCGATGTGGCTGTATTCGGGCAGAAGGATTATCAGCAGTATCAGATTATCCGGCAGATGGCTCGTGAGTTTCATCATCCGGTTGAGGTACTTGCCGCACCGATTGTGCGGGCCAATGACGGGCTGGCACTGAGCAGCCGCAACGCCTATCTGAGTTCAGAAGAGCGGGCGCTGGCCCCCGGGCTATATCGCAGTTTGCAATATATAGAGCGCCAAATCCGGTCGGGTGTTACCGAGCCCCGTTTGCTTATTGAGCATCAGAAAGATGAGTTGCAGGCAAAAGGGTTTAAAATTGATTACCTGAACCTGTTCCATCGCGAGTTGTTGAAGCCGGCAACGGTGCTGGAAGAGGGAGAGAATTATATCCTGGCCGGTGCCGTTATCATTGGAGAAACACGGCTTATAGACAACGTGTTGATCGATTTATAAGAGATTAAATTGGATTGACCATGAAACTGACCATGTTTAAATCAAAGCTCCATCAGATGCGGGTTACCGAAGCCAATCTGATGTACGAGGGCAGTATCACCATCGATGAAGAGCTGCTGGAGCTGTCTGGAATCTTACCGTATGAGAAAGTTCAGGTGGTCAACATTACCAACGGCTCCCGCCTCGAAACGTATACCATTCCGGGAGAGAGAGGCAGCCGCATCTGCTGCATGAATGGTGCTGCCGCTCGGCTCACACAGGTAGATGACCGCGTGATTGTGATGGCCTACGCCGAAATGGAGCCACCCGAAGCAGAAATGCACAAGCCAACGGTGATTGTGGTTGACGAGAACAACAATCCCAAAGACGTTATTGATAACGTTACACACGGGCAAACATACGGCTTGGAAAACGGACTCATAGAGCCATAGCCGGGAACGCCCGTTTACTTCTTTCGTAAAGCCGAAGTTGACCAGAGGCGTAGAGACTCGCCTCTTTTTATCCATTCGGGAATTTACGAGCCGTACTCGGGCAGCAGCTCCAAAAAGGTTGCCGATGTTTTAATGCCGCGGTGAAAATCTTTAAGCGAGAAACTTTCGTTGGGCGAATGAAGGGCATCTTTGGTCAGCCCGAAGCCCATCAATATCGAGTTTACACCCAGTATTTTTTTGAAGTCGGCCACAATCGGGATCGATCCGCCTTCACGAGAAAACAGCACCTCTTTGTTGTACACCGATTCGAACGCCTTGGCCGCTGCCTGTAATCCATAAAAATCGAGATCAATGACCACCGGATGTCCGCCATGGTGGGCTTTCACGTCCACTTGTACGGTATCAGGAGCCAGTTTCTGAATCTGCTTTTTGAATAGGTCTGCAATGGTGTCCGGATGCTGATCGGGAACCAGACGCATGCTTATTTTGGCTCCGGCTTTGGATGGCAGTACGGTTTTTGCACCTTCGCCCTGGTATCCGCTCCACAGGCCGTTCACATCCAGAGTGGGCCGTGCCGAAGAACGCTCCAGTGTGGAGTAACCGGCTTCGCCATCAAGCTTTTTTAAACGCAGCTCTTTCTTGTATGCCTCATCGTCGTGCGGTAGCTGCTTGTAAGCGTCGCGCATCTCGTCGGTTAGCGGTACCACATCATCATAAAACCCTTCGATCTGTATGACACCCTCATCATCTTTTAACTGTGCAATGATGGTTGCAAGTACATTTGCAGGATTGGCCACCGCGCCGCCATATACGCCGGAGTGGAGATCGCGGTTGGGGCCGGTTACGAGTACCTCCATGTACGCGAGCCCGCGCAGGCCGTAGGTGATGGAGGGCTGGTTTTCACCAAACATGGCGGTGTCGGAAATGAGCACCATATCGCAGCTTAGAAGCTCTTTGTTCTCTTTGATGAACGGCACCAGATTGGGGGAGCCAATCTCCTCTTCTCCCTCCAGGATAAATTTTACGTTAACCGGCAGTTCTGTATCTGTGCTCAGGTACGCTTCCACCGCTTTTACATGGGTAAAGGACTGGCCCTTGTCGTCGCTGGAACCGCGGGCATATACCCGCCCGTTTTTTACCGTCGGTTCAAAGGGAGGGGTGTCCCACAGATCGATCGGGTCGGGTGGCTGTACGTCGTAGTGGCCGTAGATCAATACGGTGGGGAGGTCGTCGGATACGTGCTTCCCGGCGGTGATGATCGGATGGCCGGGTGTGTTGTGCAGCGTTACATGATCGAGGCCAATACTCTCAAGTTGATTCACCAAAAAGGAGGCCGCTTGTTTTACATCTTCTTTGTGTTTGGAGTCGGTACTGACACTCGGAATTTTCAGAAATTCAAACAATTCTTGTTGGAAACGTTCAATATGTTCGTCGATAAATTCTTGTACGTGCATATGGTTTTTAAACAGTGAAAAAATGGTTGTGTAAAGGTAGTACTTCGATGACCGAATGGCTACTGAAACTGGCATTAAATCAGTGATATTTACGGTTTTTCACAGAATTTTTGCCATAAAAAACCCCCCGGCGAAATGAATCACCGGAGGGCTGGTAAGCTGTGAATTACAGGAGAACGCTTACTTAATTAATGTAAGCTTTCTGGTCTGTACAAAGTTCCCTGCCTGGATACGATACAGGTACACGCCACTTGCCAAATTGCTGGCATCAAATGTAAATGTATGGCTGCCGGCAGCTTGCTGCTGAAGGTCAACCAGGGTGGCTACCCGTTGTCCCAGAACGTTGTACACCTCAATCCGCACATTTGATGCTTGTGGCAGATTGTAGGGAATGTTTGTGGTTGGGTTAAACGGATTCGGGTAGTTCTGCTTCAGTTCGAATGCCTGCGGCATCAATCCGGAATCGTCCACACTGGTGAAGACCGATGGTGGCAGAACCAGGGTGGTTCCGTCGGCGAGAACAACCAGCAGGTTGAACCCTTCACCGTTTTGATTACCGGCAGATGCAGTGTTGAAACCGCTGGCCAGAATCACAGCTGCCTGGCCGCCCAACGCTGTTGCATCGGCATCAAATTCGCCAATCAGCACCTCGTCGCTGGATCGCTCCAGTTCAATGATGTATTGTTGTGCCGGCACATTGATGAAGTCGGGTGTTGTGGCACCGTAGGTAACATCCGTTGCCAGTGTGGCTACTCCTTGTGCAGCAATATTTACGGTTGGTGCATCGGTGGAGCCGTGATGGATACGGAACGAGAAGACCTCATCATCCGGTACGGACAGTCGTGCTTCCGGAATCACCCGAAGCTGGAAGCCGGTATCCTCTCCATCCGGATTTGACAGGAAGGCGGTGTCATCCAACACGCCGGAAGCGATCAGGTAGTACCGCTCTCCGGGATCGAGGAAGAGGTTCGAGCTAACGCCACTCTCAATTCCTGCACCGGCAGGGGAAATAACAACCTGCACCAGCTGCTCGGATGGCAATTCTACAAACGATGTGGCATCGCGGAAATCGACACCGGGAAAGGCCAAATCGCCGTCAATGAAAATATCAACGGAAGCCACGGCCGGGTCGGCTGAGTTATGAATGATTTGTGCCACTGTTGGCTGCTCTTCAATATCTCCCTCAAAGAAGGGGAAGAGTTGTGTATCGTCGCGGAACTGGCCAAGGCTGCCCGTAACGTTCACCCAGCCTTGCGGAACCGGAGCGCCATTTTCTCCAATGTAGGAGTTGTTGCGTGCCAGGCGAACGATGATGGTGTCGCGGTCGATGGTTTCGAAGCGCACATTAATGCCACTTCCGGATGTTATAGGGGTTGTTGGCCAGGCAGCTACATCTTCAGCTAGAAGTCGCACATCAGAGATTTGAACACGACGCCCCTGAAATTCAGAGTCGTCAGTAAAATCGGGCCCCGTAATAGTAAGCGGTTCAGGCACTGGATTTCCAGTGTTCAGGATTTCAAAACTTTCAACGATCAGGGCAACCTGATTGTTGAAGAGATCGATTTCACCGAATATGCGGACGCTGTCGCCGGGCGCAACCACCGGTCCGTCTGCGTTTCCGCCCTGGTCAAAATCGGTAATATTGATACCTGCGGTGTTGTCTTGCACAAAATAGTCGGCTACTGTAAATCCAAAATCATTGGAGTTTACAACCCCGACAATCTCAACCACCTCACCTTCCGGCAGCGCTCGTGCTTCGGCAATAGTGAGTGTTGTGATCAGATCTAACACGATCGTTTCTCCCTGTGGAGATACTGCCAATAGTGCAAAGGAGTTGCTTTCGCCCGCATTCTCTTCACTCAGGAAACCGGAGGCGAGAACCAACCAGGCGTTTCCGGTTTCTTCGGTCAGATTCGCAAAGAATTCGGCAAACACTTCGCCACCGGCCGGTGCGATACCAATGCGTTCAACTTCGGGAGAGAGAGGCAGGTAGCCGGTAAAATCCGGAAATTCAAGCCCGGCCGCGGCTGCGGTTTCTCCGGTCTGTGTAAAGAAGATATCGATCGCCGGTGCATCGGGAGAACCGTGCTGAATGTTTAGCTCTACCGTGGTGGGATCATCGGCTTCCAGTTTCCCTCCGGAAAAGAGCTCAAGTGAGAAGCCTTCTGCACCGGTAAAATCAGCCGTTTCTACTACACCGGAAGCGACGGCAATGTAGTTTACACCTTCATTCAGCGTAACCGGAATAGCCGGTAGTGCATTTTCGATGCCGGCATTGGCCGGGGCTATTTCGATCGAAAGCTCTACGCCGGCTGGAACAGCCTCAAAAGCGGTGGCACTGCGAAACGGAACGCCTTCAAAGGATAGATCGCCGTTTATATAGATATCAACCTCTTCTACGGCAGGGTCGGGCGAGTTGTGCACGATTTGGAGGTTGGCTGAAAGAGCGGTATCGGTGGTAATTAAATCTTCACTGCTGCGTGCTGTGATTTGGGCGTTTGAACCAAAACCGCCTACATACCCAACAATGTCAATTTCACCTTGAGGAATTTCGTCCCCTATGTAATCGGCGTCAAAGAAATCGGTGCGGAATGTAAAAGTACCGCCATCACCGTCTTCGATGGTGTAGTTGGTGCCGGTAGAAAAGGTGCCGCTGTCCTGAAATGTAACACCCTCAAAGAGAGCCAATTTTCCGGTATCATCAAGTGAAATAGTGTCAAAAGTGAACAGCTCGGGATCGACCTCATTTCCGGTGGATGTTACAATGGCATCGCCAGATTCTTCGTCCAGTTCAAAGCGGAGAAGTGCATCGTTATTTTGGAGAGTGAGTACACCAACCAATCCTGTAATACCATCGCCGATCGTTTGCCCCTCGGCTAAAGCAGCTCCAAGATCAACAGACCACATACCGGCTCCACTATCGTCAACCAGCATGCGTCGCCCCTGAAAGCTGTCTCTGAAATGAACAATCACTTCACCGGTAACACGGTAGCGTGTTTCGCCGTCCGCTTCTTGCGTACGAAGCTCAGCCAGATCTGCCACATCAAGTATAGGAGCATCCGGGAGTTCACCGGATGTAACCAAAACATTGTCTAACCGATTGGTACCTCCTCCTGCAACGGTTCCGCCGTTCACAGAGGTTTCCGATGTCATCACCCAGCGAACGTAAA
Organism: Balneolaceae bacterium; assembly: GCA_047921075.1. Taxonomy (GTDB): domain Bacteria; phylum Bacteroidota; class Rhodothermia; order Balneolales; family Balneolaceae; genus JBLRWS01. The sequence continues at coordinate 32,491 of JBLRWS010000028.1, forward strand.
CCGTTGGCTGATTTTCAACGGCAGCGGGTAGCTGCAGATTATCCAGTACTGCTCCTGCTGTTGAGTTTACAACAGCCAGGTCTCCACCAGGAATGTCTGTCCAATCGGTTCCATTTAGAGAATATTGTGCCTGAAAGTCCCTCGGTCCGGTATTACTGCCACGGTGCCAAGAGCTAAGTTTAATATCATCTAGGCCGTCTGTGCTAAATGAAATAACCCAGGCAGCCGAACCGGCACCGTCATTCCACCCGTTGCTGTTTGTAGCACTTCCAGAGCCATCTTGCCCCTGGACAAATCCGGTTACTACAGGCCCGTTAATTAAATTAATTGTTCCAGAACCTTCGTCTGGTGCGTAAAGTGAAATGTCGTTGTTTTCATCAGCAAGAACAGCGTCC
>JBLRWS010000029.1:0-32243 GCA_047921075.1 Balneolaceae bacterium
ATATAATGGATGTAGCACTACAGAGCGTTGTTTAAAGAGTTTTGAGATAGATTTTGCGGAAGTTGGGTTAAGCAGATTCTGCATCAGGGTGGGGTATGGCCCGGGATTTTGTAAAGCCCTCACCGACAACGCCACAAAATAGTTTTGAACCTTTTGTTTCTCCGAGCGACTACCCGTATAGAATGAAACAGAAACCTACAGATCGTCTATCCGATGAGGTGTTGATATCGCGGTATCAGCAGGGTGAAGAAGCGGCGTTGAAGCTGCTCATCAGGCGGTTCCACCCGCGGCTGGTCCGGTTTGTGCGATCGGTGACCCGACACGGAGATGCATCGGAGGATATCGCCCAACAGTGCTGGGAAGCGATGCTGCCGCAACTTGCAGAGCTGAACATCGCCGTCCGGTTTGAAGCGTGGGCATGTACCATCGCACGCAGAAAATCGGTCGACTGGATTCGCCACCGGCAACGGGAGCGCAAACTGGGCGAATCACTGAAAAACAGTGCCGAATTGGATGAGAAGCCAACCGAAGAGTGGAACCAAGATGAGAAGCTGAACCGGGTGCACACCGCTATTCAGCTGCTGCCGGCCACTCAGAAACGAATTCTGGAACTGTTTTACCTGGATCATTTGAACCTGCGGGAGATCGCCCGGCTGCTCGACATCCCGCAGGGAACCGTAAAATCCCGGCTGTTTCACGCCCGGGAGCATCTGAAGGAAATCATCAACCCAACATAACGAGGACCCACCATGAAAAAAGAAGAAATCGATCGGTTAATTACCGAATCCCTAAGCCAGGAAGAAGCCGAATTTTACAACACCCTGGAGGGAGATACCGGATTGCTGCGAAGTATAAGCGGATTGTATAAAGGCAACCTCGCCTGGATGGCTGTGGTGATGACCATGGTGCATCTGGTGGTAGCTGTTGTAGCGTTTTACAGCGGCTATCAGCTTTTTACGTCCGGAACTGTGGAGGAGATGATCACCTATGGCGCGGTGATGTTTATTGCCCTTCTGTTTGCGTCCATGATCAAACTGTGGACATGGATGCAGATGAACCGCAATGCGGCACTGAATGAAATCCGGCGGCTGGAATATCAGATAGCTGTTCTGATAGAGAAGAGAAATTCGTAATACGAACTCATGGATTGGCTTTGCTGATGCGGGAATGAATCTGATTCATCTGCATCAGCGCGGCTGATCCCTCCCGGATAATGACTGTTCACAACTCACGCAACCGAAATCGATTTGGCAGCGAATAGAAGGGTTTGATGCAATGGGCCGTGTGGTGATCCCCACGATTTTAATAACCTGAAACAGTATATTCGATTTATCGTACCCAAGCGAAACCAAATCATCTGTTTTGTCGAAACGAACGTACACCGAAGAAGAAGTGCAGCAACTCATCCGGCGCGCAGCCGAACTGGAGGCGGAACGCTCGGTGTCGGGCAACCGCAAGGCGGGCATGGGCCTCACACTGGATGAACTCCGGACGGTAGCTGCCGATTCGGGACTGGACCCCACCCTGATTGACCGCGCCGCCACAGAGCTCGAAAAGGGCGAGCAAGCGAACAGCCACCCACTGCAGGCGGACGTTCAGGCCGATGAGATCTCCGCTGAAATCTGGCTGGAAGGGAAACCGGGCCCCGACACTCTGCAGATGCTTGTTACGGAGCTCAATCACTACTATGGCGTATCCAAAGAGGTGAACTGGTGGGATGATTTGTGGAGCAATTACTCGGGTAAGGCCAAAATCAAAAAGTCGCCCGGATGTATTGAGTGGAGCTACACCAGCTCGGCCGGCATCTACACAACTCACGCGCTGCTGCAAACGCACGGCAACCGGTTTCGGATTCGTATCAGCCGCCGGCAGCTGTGGGGTATGGAGTGGGGAAACAACTGGGGGAGTCTTCTGGCGCTTACACCGCTGGCCGTGGTGCCGGCTGTGGTTGGGGGTGTGGTATTTAACTCCGTAGTACTTGGTATTGCCGCCGGAATCGGCCTCTTTTTAGCCGCTGTTCCGTTTCTGAAATTGTACGAAAAACGCTCGCTTAAGAAACATCAAAAAGAGGTTGCCGCTACCGCACAACGACTGGTTCGGTTTATTGAAAAGGCAGATCGTCTGTCGGAAGCCGAAGGGGTGGAGGCCCCGATTAAAACGAGCCGCGCCGTAACCCTGCCGGACGAGAGCCGTGCAGAGACGACCGATGAAACACAGGGCCGGCTGAGGAATCAATTGAGGGAATAAGGACGGGAAAGCCCGGCGCCCCAAGCACATCCACACAGAGCTGAAAACCGTGTCCGCTTCGTTTTGTATATTTTCATCCTTATGATGAATTAAACCGATCGAATGTTCGTACGAATTTCTCTTTCTGCTCTTCTACTTCTCGTTGTTGGTGCCGCCTGCCAACAGGCCCTGGGCCAAACCGGATTTATGCCGGATGAAATAGACTACAATCCGCAAATCACAACACCTGCCGAAGCGATTGGGCATGAGCTGGGTAAACAGACGGTGCGCTACGATCAGATTATCCGTTATTTCGAAACGCTGTCGGCGCAATCTGACCGGGTATCGATGGAGATTGCCGGGTATTCCGTGGAGGGACGTCCTATTGCCATACTGGCCATTACATCCCCACAAAATCACGAAAATCTGGAGCAGATTCGCCAAGAGCACCTGATGCAGTACGGTTCAAACGCACCGGATGATTCTGACGTTGAAGATACCCCGGTAATTACCTGGCTCGGCTTTGGTGTGCACGGTGCCGAAGCCGCAGGGTTGGAAGCATCGATTCCAACCGTATATCATCTGGCAGCCGGTGAGGGCCCGGTGATGGAGCAGGTGCTGCAACATAGTGTGGTTCTGGTGGTAGCGGCCATGAACCCCGACGGCCACGCCCGCAGAATCAATCACTCCCTCCGGTTTACCTCCAATACGGTGGTTCGCAACGGGGATCACGCCGGCCACGAGCTCTGGACCCGGCAGCGCACCAACCATTACGGGTTTGACCTGAACCGACAGTGGCTGTTGGTGAACCAGCAGGAGGCCAATGTCTGGGTGCCGCTATGGCATCGGTGGAAACCGAATTTCAGTGCCGACTTCCATGAAATGGGCACCACCTCCGTGCGTCCGTCAACCTACTACTTTCCCCCCGGCAACCGCGTCCGCACCAACAGGGTGATTCCTGAAGAGCTGCGGCCGCTGAAACAGCGTTTTGCAGATTACTACAAAGAGGTTCACGATCAGCTTGGCACGCTCTATTTTACCGAAGAGGTGTATGACAACTTTTATACGGGAACGGGCTCTGCTTACCCTGATCTGTACGGCTCTTCCGGCGCGCTGTTTGAAGCCGGTACAGCCCATCTGGTTGAACTGGATACACCGCTTGGCCGATGGTCACTTGCGGATAATATAGAGCTGCACTTTCGCTCGGCACTGGCAAGTGTGCTTGCCGCTGTTGAGCTGCGCGATGAACTAAAAGCGTATCGCAACACCTTTTTTGATGTGACACAACAGCAGGCGCGGCGGGATGAGCAAGCTGCATTTCTGTTTACCTCACCTGACCGATCCAGGGTGGCAGACTTTATCCGTATTTTGAACATCCATGAAATTGATGTCTATTCACTTGCCCGGGACTTTACGGCTGACGGCCAGTCGTTTTCAGCAGGAAAAGCGTGGCTGGTTCCCGTCGAACAGGACGCTTATCGTATGATCCGGTCCATTTTTGACCGCGTAACCGATTTCGAAGAGCCGGGCTTTTCGGATGTTACCGCATGGACATTGCCACTCTCTTACAATCTTGACTACACCTCCATTGACCGGAGCAGCTGGAGCACAGATTTACTGGGAGAACCGGTAACATCCATCGATAAGCAACAGGATCTACCCGAACGAGCCGGCTACGGATATATCTTTTCGTGGGATGATCATTTTGCACCGAGAGCGCTCTACCGTCTTTTGGACCGCGGTGTCATTGCCCGCGCTGTGCAAGTCCCGATCGAAGTGGCCACGGCCCGCGGGGAACAGTCATTCGGCCGGGGATCAATCTTTATTCCGCTCAGGGGGCAAACCATTCCGGACGATGACCTGTATGAGCTCATGTCCGGCATCGCAGAGCGAGAAGGAATCGGTGTGCACGCGCTCCATAGCGGCACCACAGGTAACGAAGGAGCCGATTTTGGAAGCGGCCGGGCGTTCGGAACCCTGGAGCGGCCTGAAGTACTGCTTTTGTTTGATGACGGTATTCAGCACTTCGATATGGGGCATATCTGGCACCTGCTGGATGTGGAAATGGAGATGCCGGTGGTTCTGAAGCAGAAAAACCGCATTCATGAGATTAATTGGAGCCGCTATTCTCATATTATTCTGCCCGGCGGTTGGGATGTTTCGCTGAGTGAATCGGCAACCACCCGGCTGACGCAGTGGATTCGGGAGGAGGGGGGAACGTTTATTGCCCTTGTGCAGGCGGCCGAATGGGCGCAGGAAGCGCTGCTTGGCCAAACGCCACAAACCGACCGTACGCTGCAAGGAGTTCCCGGAATTCGGTTTGATGCGGACGATCTGAGGGCCCGTGAATCGGAGGATGTGGTATCCGGCGCCATCTTTGCGGGTGATCTGGACATCAGCCACCCGATCGGGTTCGGCTTTCAGAACCGGACGGTGCCCAGCTACCGCAACACCTCCATTGTACTGGCCACGCCCGATAATCCCATCGCATCGGTCATTCAATATCACGAAGAGCCGCTGTTGGCCGGTTATGCGTCCGAGCGCCGCCAACGCGAAATCGGCGGCTCCCCCATGTTGATTGCCGAACGATTCGGGGCGGGTTCCATCATTCTGATGACCGACAACCCCACGTTTCGCGGTGCATGGCCCGGCACCGGCAAGTTGTTGATGAACAGCCTCTTTTTTTCCAAATTGTTTAGCACTCCGCGCAATCCCGGTGGGGCAAGAATCCGGCGATGATACATACAAAAGATCAATTCACAATCCGTTCACTCGTTATGAAATCCTGCAAAAATCTCCTTCTGATCGTTCCGCTTCTAATTTTATTCACAGCCTGCGACAACCGGGGTGACGACAATGAGTTCGTTAGCTACCCCGCCGACCTCTTTTTTGAAAGCATCACCTATAGCCTGGGGCATAGCGGTGGGTTTGCCTTTTCAGCGGATGAAACCCGGCTCATTATCAATTCCGATCAAAGCGGTGTATTTAACGCCTATGCACTGCATCTGGAAGATGGCCGGACGGAACCGCTCAGCGAATCGGAGAACAACTCGGTATTTGCCGTTTCCTGGTTTCCCAATGACGATCGCGTTCTGCTGACGGGAGATGTAGGCGGTAATGAACAGAACAGCGTGTTTGTGAGAGATCCCGATGGTACGCTGCACAACTTGTTGCCACCGGGAGAGTATGAAATTGCCGGCCAGCAATCGGGCCTGCGGTTTGAGGCGTGGCAAAGTAACGGCGAAGCCTTTTTCCTCTCTTCCACTGAACGAGACCCTCAGGTGGCGGACCTCTATCGATACGATGCAGAAACCTACGAACGGGAGATGGTGTTCCGTAACACGCGTGAACGTCCGTTTCCAACCCGCGGCTTTAAAATCAGTCCGGATGGCCGCTGGCTCTCGCTCGATTTTCATCACACCCGGTACGACTTTGACATCTATCTGGTAGACCTTCACAGCAGTGACCGGCAGCCCAGACAGATCCTTGCAAGCGGCGAAGGCCGGGAGATTCTCCATCGCGGAATCACCTGGACCCCCGACAGCAAAAAACTGGTGTACGGCACCGACAAAGACGGGGAATTTTTACAGGCCTGGACCTATGACGTAGAAACCGGGGAAACGGAGCAGCTCATTGAATCGGATTGGGATATCACCTCGGCAAGAACGGGCGTTGACAGCGGCGTTACCTACTCTCCGGATGGCGCCTACCGGGTAGAGATCATCAATGCCGATTCCGAGAATGAATTTACGATTCGGAACCGCGCAACCGGCGAACCGGCCGATCTCTCCTTTTTGCCGGATGGGATGCTCAGCAGTCCGCAATTTGCATCATCCGGCAGCCTGCTGGCGGTTGAGTTTGAACGTGATACGCGCCCGACCGATCTCTATCTCATCAACCTGGACCAACGAACAAGTAAGAAACTGACGGACGCACTAAACCCTGCAATTGAAGAATCACACCTGGTGGAGAGTGAAGTGGTGCGATTTAGCAGCTACGACGGGCTTGAAATTCCCGGCCTGATCTATCGCCCACACCGCGCGTCGCTATCGAATCCCGTACCGGCCATGGTTTGGGTACATGGCGGCCCCGGCGCCCAGAGCCGGAAAGGGTACAGCCCGGTCATTCAATATCTGGTGAACCAAGGATATGCCGTTTATGCCATCAACAACCGCGGATCACGGGGGTACGGCAAAACGTTCCGAATGATGGACCGGCGGAAACACGGTGATGTGGATCTCGGTGATGTGATCGCCTCGCGCGAATTTCTGGAGGGATTTGACTGGATTGATGAAGATCGAATCGGGGTGATGGGCGCCTCATACGGCGGGTATCTGACACTCTCGGCAATGACGTTTTACCCAGAGGTGTTTGATGCGGCGATTAGCATTGTCGGCTTTTCCGATTTTATCGGCAACATTCGGGAGGGAGGCTGGCGCCTGCCACGGCTCCCGGCAGCATACGATGAGATGGGCCATCCCGAAGAGGATGCAGAGAGCCTTCGAAGCCGATCCCCGCTCTATTTTGCCGATCAGATTCAACGGCCGCTGTTTGTTGCAGCCGGCGCCAACGATGTTCGTGTACCGGTTGACCAAAACGACCGCATGGTGGAAGCAGCACGTGCCAACAACGTAGATGTGGAATACCTGCTGTTCGAAGATGAAGGGCACGGATTTCGAAAACGGGTGAACCGCATTACCGCAGCAGAGGCGTATGTGCAATTTCTGAACCGGGTGTTCGAGCTCCCAAAGTAAATGGTTGCTGCGGATGAGGTGTGACTCTGCAACATAGCCAACAATATTCTGTATCATGAATACATTATAGTTGATACATCGCCACCAATAACCGGACGATTGACCATGAACGAGGACGAACCTATGAATACCCTTAAAAGCTTGAATCCCGACACGAAAACAGAAACCATTCAGGTAGATGTGTGGTCCGATGTGGTGTGCCCGTTCTGCTACATCGGCAAGAGAAATCTTGAAAACGCACTGGAACAGAGTGGTTTGGCGGACTCGGTAGAAGTGGTGTGGCGCAGCTTTGAACTGGCCCCCGATGCCGAGACCAAGCCCGGCGCATCCATCTATGAAGAACTTGCCGCGCGAAAGGGGTGGAGCACAGAACAGTCGAAACAGATTCACAATCAGATGGTGCAGATGGCCAAACAGTCCGGTCTCGACTTTGACTTTGATCAAACCATCCCGGCCAACAGTTTTAACGCCCATCGCCTGTTGCATCTTGCAAAGAAGCACGGAGTGCAAAATGATACAAAAGAGAGGCTACTCAAAGCGTACTTTACCGATGGTAAAAATATTGATGACCCCGATTTTCTGATCGCAACAGGAAAAGAAGCCGGGTTGAAGGAGACGGAGATTCGGTCGGCCCTGGAGAGCGACGATATTGAGAAGGAGGTTACGGAAGATATTCAGAACGCCCGGGCGATGGGTATCTACGGCGTTCCGTTTTTTGTTCTGGACCAGAAGTATTCCGTTTCAGGTGCCCAGCCTGTGGACGTTTTTGTTCAAGCACTTCAAAAAGCAAAAGCGGAGAAGACGCCCGAAGGGCTGCCTGCCGATGGTGATGTTTGTGGCCCGGATGGGCAGTGTTAATGCTATTTCTGTTTTCGTAAAGCGGATGTTCAAAGCCCCCGACTCTCTGAGCGAAACGGAGATAATCCAGGAGTTCAGTCGTTCTTTTGCTGGCACTTGGCACAGCCATATTCTTGTCCCACGGAAAAACCCGGAGTAAAAAACGAGTCGATCTGGAACGCTGTCTCCAGACGGCCGCTGGCAGATATGTCCGCACTGGCAGTAAACGATGCGCTCGGTTTTACCTCACCGCGTTCATCCATGCAACGTTGAGAACCAAGCAAAAGAGGTTGGTATTGGACGAATCACACAACTCTATTCTATCTGGAGAACGAAAAGACCCGGATCATCGGCGCAGCATCATCGGGGCGAACCAGCGCGTAGATCCGGTCATCGAGAATGGCACGTACCTGGGCATTTTGGGGGATGGAGAGCCGGCCGGCCGGAGAACCATCTATATTCAACACCACCCAGTTGGGCTCTTCATCATTGGTGGTTGTGATCTGCACCCAGATGTGCTGCCGGTTGTCGGTGAGCAGAGAGCGGATCACCCGACGGTAATCGGGCATCTTATCGCGCATCTGGCTTCGGAAGTTTGATCCCGCCGTGCGAAGAATCCCCTGTTTTTCTTCCTCGGTCAGGGGCACGGGCTCCACGGCATAGCGGATTTTGTGGCGATTGTCCGTTTCAGTATCCATTACCCGGATGGCAAACGCGTCGCTGTCGGCCGATACCACATAGCGGCGATCTGCCACAGAAAAATAGTTGGTTCTGCCCACGCCGCCCGGGATGGTTCGTACCGAAAAACCCTGACCCGCGACATTTACCAGATGGGTATTCGTTACCTCCACGGCAAGAGAGTCGCGCACCGGCCGCCCTTCAGCGTCGATTTGATTCATCGCCATCAGCCGTTCGTCGGTTTGGAGGTTATCGATGCTAAACACGTTGTTGGTCACGGCAAAAAAGTGATCGCCGGGCCCGTCAAAAAGCTGGCCGATGGTAGGGGCCGAGTCGTCCAGTGTTCGGATGTCGGTATGTTCCCACCGCCCTTGTTGCTGACGAAACGTGGTGAACCGCATTAATCCGCTGTCGAAGACGGCCAGATCGTCGTTTTCAGTGATGGCGATGCTGTTGATGCGATCCATTTCGCCGGGCCCGCCACCCTGGCGCGAAAACGTTGAAAGATAGCTCCCATCCGCCGCAAAATGGTAGAACTGCTGGCTGGAATAGTCGGGTACAATCAGTTCCATTGTCGAGAGCACACCAACGGTAAAAATATTTCCAAACATCACATTGTCCGGTTCTGTGATGTCAAACTCGTGGGTTAGACTCCATTCCGGAAATCCCGTCAGGTCAGGGGTCGATTCTTCGTATGCGCTGCCGCAGCCCGAGGTTATCATGAATAAAAAAAACAGGAGGGCAGGCACCGATTTTTGATGAATACTCATAATCAGATGGTTGATTGATAGCTATCACTCGTAACATAGTGAAAAACAGCAAAGTAATCCCGATCCGGCAGCTGCCTGAAAAAGCAGAATCTGCATGAATAAATACGCGTAGGATGAACCGTCTGTTTTTGATAGATTTTCTATCGGGATGTGCTCTATGGAATGGCTTGGAAGAGTGCACGTGAGCCCGGATACAATCTGCTATAATCTATGAACAAGCACCGATTACAACACGATCACTGGTGGCTGATTGCAGCGGGAGCACTTTTTGTAGCTTCATTTTCTCTCCCCTCATTTAGCCTCCTCAGCGGGAATATTCTCTTTCTGGGATATGAATGCGCCTATATCGCACCGGCCATTGCCCTGATGAACGACCCGGTTGCGGATCACTGGGCGGTTGAAATCTGGATCCGCTTTCATTATCTGTTGATGGGTTTGCACAATGTGATGCTGCCCGCCGCCGGATTTCTGTACAGCAAGATCAAAGCGGGGAGGCTGCGGTGGCTGGCGTGGGCGGTCGTTATATCAACCGGAAATGCACTCCTTTTTTTACCGTACAATGCACTTTCTGCTGAGTCGTCCCTCTCCTCGCTGTTGCCCGGTTACTACGTCTGGACGGCCTCCTCTCTGATCATCGCTTTCTGGATGGGAAGGGCACTCCGCCAAGCGCCGGCTACGACGCCGTTGAAAGGGGAATCAGAATGATATCCTCTACATTCAGCTCGGTGACTTCCAAAATCGGTTCGGCGATCTCAATTATCTCTTCCTCGCTGTAGTCCTCCAGCCCTTCCAGCTCAATGAAGAGGGTATCGTTAAGTTCGTCGTGAGAATACCGCGCTTCGGCCGAATCGAAACTCTCTTTTAGCGTGTGAACCAAAAACTCCACATCTTGCTGCCACGCTTCTGCGTCTTGTTCGCTATTTTCTGCCATAATCAGGATCTGATCAATGTTTAAGGGAAGCTCAAAGATATGAATCCATCACTTAAAAAATGGTTGGCGATTGCCGGCCGGCCGTCGCGGACCATTATCGGTCTGATGTCGGGCACCTCGCTCGACGGACTCGATATCGCCCTGTGCAATATTTCCGGGTCCGGTACCGAAACAGATGCGGCTGTGGAGTTTTTTGCAACCGTTCCGTACAGCGACTATCACAAAAGCCATCTTCAAAAAGTGGTATCCAAAGAGCAGGTATCTCTTCGAGAGCTTTGCTGGCAGCATACCTGGCTGGGTGTTACCCACGCGGATATGATTCTTGCCCAACTCGGCGAGTGGGGGGTGGATCCCGGCGACGTCGACTGCATTGCCAGCCACGGGCAAACCGTCTATCACTTTCCGGCGCATGAACAGCGCGACTATCCCGGCCGATTCAGCGCAACCTTACAGATGGGCGACGGTGATCAGATTGCGGCACGAACCGGCATCCTCACCATCAGCGATTTCCGCCAGAAACACACCGCTCACGGCGGGGAGGGGGCACCGCTCGCCGCGCTGGTCGATCCGCTTCTGTTTGCGGCGGATGACGAGACTCGCATATTGCTCAACATTGGCGGAATGGCCAATTATAGCATTCTGCTGCCCGGCCGCGAATTGGAGGGTCCTGCTCCCTTTACCACCGATACCGGTCCCGGCAATACGTTGATCGATGCCGCCTGCCGGACCCATTTTCAACATCCGTACGATCGGGACGGTCAGATCGCCGCTTCGGCAGCGGTTCATGAGCCGTTGCTGGACGCACTGCTCGGCGATCCGTTTTTTGCGCAAGACGGTTCCAAAACCACCGGCCCCGAACGGTTTCACCTGCAGTGGGCCGAAGAGAGAGCGTCATCCGCCGGGCTCACACTCTCCGCAATCTCTCCGGAGCAGCAAATTGCAACCTACACAGAGCTAACGGCACGAACCATCGCCGACAGCGTACATCGTCACGCAACGGACCGGGATCTTGTGCGGGCATACATCAGCGGCGGGGGCGCTCACAACCCCGAACTGATGCGACGAATTCGCCATCATCTTGCGCCGATAGAGAGTGCAGGGCTGTCAGAGCTTGGTATCGACCCGGATGCGAAAGAGGCGCTGCTCATGGCTGTGCTGGCCAATGAATGCCTGGCCGGCGAAGGGTTCCCGTTTGGATCATCCAACGGTGAAAGCCGACTGATTCGTCCGGGAAAGATCTCTTTTCCGGATTAACCGGTTTGCCCGGCAGAAAGGGTGATGCCGGTTTTTTGTGCAATCGTCTCATAGGCCGTTATCAGCCTGTGGCGCAGCGGCATCGATTGTTCATAAATGGCATGCTGTCGTTCGGCGTACTCTAACCGTCCCGCTTCGGTTTCAATTTTGATGGGCGTTAAGCCAAAGGCGGTGGCGTCGTAAGGGCTCGCCATCATATCGATTTTCCGGGCCTCCAGCGCGTTTAAAAACGCATCCCGAAGCAGATCTCCATCCACCCAGGGATAATATTTATAGGCCAGTTTGTACAAGTCCATATTGGTATGCACACATCCGGGCTGTTCCATCCCGGGCATCGCCTCGCGCGACAGGGCGTGGCGGTTCAGCGGCCGTGCGTCCTCCGTAAAAAACCGAAATGCGTCGAAATGGGTGCAGAGCAGCGGCCGGGACTCAACCACCTTTGCAATCTCGGCAGGTGGCAGCCGAAGCGGAATCTGATCATGCCGTACATCGCCGGCTTTGTACACCATGGCCCATTCGTGCATGCCAAAACACCCAAACAGCGGCCTCCGCTCAGCCGAGGCGGTTAACACGCGATAATAAAATTGCAGGGCACGCTCCCGGTTTGCGGGAAACAAGGTTGGATCGAGCGCGGCAATCCCGTCACTGATTTGTAACTCAGAAAAGGGCGGCAATGAATGTTCTTCGTCCAACTCCAGCGCATACCCGATGCCGGGCGACCAGCGCCGCAGATGTGCGGGCCGAAACGAGTAGTACTCAAACAGAAAGTCGAGCACCGGGTCTTTCTCCCGCCGCGAGCGTTTTTTCAGGTAGGGATCCAGAATCTTGTCGAGGGCAGCGGCATGGGCAGCAGCACGTTGCGTCCATTCAGATGCGGGCAGCACACGCTCAGCAACAAGTTCGTCTGTGATAGTGTTTAACATTTTACTAAAATAAGGCGGAATTAGCGGTTTTAACAGATCAACTTCTGTACCATTTATTATGCTCACACAGCTTTGGCACTTTGTTGTGCATCTTCGCCCGCATTACATGATGGGGATTCTTTCGGGCGGCTATCTGCTTGGCGGCGTCCTTTCCGAATCGATGGCGGCAGGCACATACTGGGCACAGTTTTTTAATGTACATATTCTTCTTTTTGGAGGTGCTACGGCCTATAATTCCTGGTGGGATCGGGATGAGGGTCCGGTTGGCGGGCTTAAACATCCCCCAAAAATGAAATCGTGGATGCACGCTGCTTCCCTGTTGCTGATGGCGCTCGGCTTTTTCTGGTCACTCACAGTTGGTGTGGTTTACAGCCTGGTTTACCTGGCCAGCCTGCTGCTGTTCTGGCTCTACTCTACGCCGCATGCACGGTGGAAGGGAAGACCGCTGCTCAGCCTGTTTACCATCGCGGTGAGTACCGGTGTTAATGCAGTGTTGATGGGGACACTTGCCGCAGGGGGAGCGATTAGCCTGCCGGTTTTGTTATCATCCGCAGGAGCGGCATTTATTTTACTGGCGATGTATCCCGTTTCGCAAATTTTTCAGATGGAAGAAGACCGGAGCCGGGGCGATATCACGTTTGCCGTAAAGTTCGGCCAACGTGGCGTGGTGAATTTTTTTACAGCCGCTTTTTTTGGCGGTTTGATGGTGCTCTCGGCCGGGCTGGCGATGGTCATGTGGCTGCCGGCACTGATTTTGATGATTGGGTGTACGGCTGCCGGTATCATTCTGCGAATGAAGATTCAAGGGCTGCGTGGTGTTCGTGCCGAGTACCCCAACGTGATGAGAATAAAAGCCCTGGCGTCATTCTCTTTTGTTTTCTTTCTATTGATTGCTAATGTGCTGCGCCATCAATGGTTTGGCTTTGCCCTGTTTCAAGAGTATTTTTAAAACAAAAAAACAGATAGAACTATGAACAATACAACGGTTAAAGAGGTCATAACACGCGACCTGGTCAATGCGGCCATGACGTACGAAGAGTACCGCAACATGATTGACGATTTAATGAGCAGCGGAAAAACCACCGGGGAAAATCACTCCGAGGCGATGCTGCACTACACAAAAATGAATGTACACCGAATGAAACGCCACGACAAGCGTACGGAGCTGTCGGACGACATGAAAGAGACGTTGTCCCGCATCGAAAGGCCGCAGGTCTGGCTGGTGCTTACCGAAGCGTGGTGCGGCGATGCTGCTCAATCGGTTCCGGTCATGAACCAAATGGCCGAACAGAACGAAAATATTCAGCTGAAGCTGATTCTCCGGGATGAGAATCTCGACGTGATGGATCAGTTTTTGCAGCGAGGAAAAAGCCGATCTATTCCCAAGCTGATTATTCTGGATGCGGGCACACTCGACGTGCTTGGCCACTGGGGCCCCCGGCCCGAAGAGTCACAGGAGCTGTACGACACCCTTCGCAGTTCAAATGAGATGGCCTATCAGGAAGTGGCCGAACATCTGCACAAGTGGTACGCCGACAATAAATCGGAAGCGATCCAGTCGGAAATTTCCGGCGTACTTCAGGATATTCTCAATTAAGCACATCCCCGTTTTAAAAAGCACCGTCATTATGTTGATGGTGCTTTTTTTACGATGTTGATACGATGAAAACCCCAGCCGACTCCTTCTTTCAGCACATTGCACAGACCAGCGACTCGCCGATGGCCCTGGAGATTGAACGGGCAGAAGGCTGCCTGTTGTATACCACCGATGGCCGGGAGTATCTCGATCTAATTTCGGGAATAGCTGTGAGCTCTCTGGGGCACCGGCACCCGGCTGTGATTGAAGCGATCGAAAAGCAGTTGAAGCGTCATCTGCACGTGATGGTATACGGAGAGTACATTCAGCAGCCTCAAAGCGAACTGGCACAACTTCTCACCGATCAGCTGCCCGACTCGCTCGATCGCGTCTACTTTGTAAACAGTGGCACCGAAGCCAACGAAGGAGCACTGAAACTGGCCAAAAAATCGACGGGCCGCTCACAGTTTGTGGCCTTTAAAAACAGCTACCACGGCGATACCCATGGCTCGCTGAGCGTCACCGGCCGCGATGTCTACCGCGATCCCTATCTGCCGCTGCTGGAGGGCGTTACCTTTCTCGATTTCAATCAGAAAGAGCAGCTCGGTGCTATCACAGAGCAAACGGCAGCGGTTATTTTGGAGCCGATTCAGGGAGAGGGAGGGATTATTCCGGCCGATCCCGATTGGCTGCAAGCCGTGCGCGACCGATGCGATGAAACCGGCACATGTCTTATTTTTGATGAGATTCAGACCGGCTTTTTCCGCACCGGCTCACTCTTTGCCTTTCAGCATTATGGGGTGGTGCCCGACATTCTCTGCCTGGCCAAAGCGATGGGCGGCGGTATGCCAATCGGGGCATTCGTCTCTTCATCGGCACATTTCGAGGCGTTCAAACACGATCCGCCGCTTAATCATGTGACCACGTTTGGCGGACACCCGGTTAGTTGTGCAGCCGCGCACGCCAACCTGAAAACGTTGCTGGAGATGAATGCGGGCGAAAAAGCGATGCGAATCGCCGAAATCGCCCGCCACATGCTGCGCGCAGACGGCATCACCGAAGTGCGTGGGCGGGGCGCCATGCTTGGCCTGCAGTTACGGGATGCGGAACTGACCCGAAACGTGGTAGCTCACTGTTTTGAGAAAGGGTTGATCCTGGGCTGGACTCTCCACTCCAATTCGCTCGTCCGCATCGCACCGCCACTCATTATTGAAGAAGAGAAACTTCGCCACAGTTTTGATATTATTGTGGAGGCTGTGGGGAGATATTCGGGGTAAGCAATGGATTGGTTGTACTGTATTTTGTTCTATTGATAGAACGAAAAATGGTCTAAAAATCTCGCAATAAAACGTTTACAACTCGATACGGATATTCAGCCTCGTTCAGAGTTCAGCAGTACTATTAGACGTGTCTGAATATGAAAAATGGTCGATACCATCGAACTACTGCAAGAGGTTAACCGTGCAAGAGAGGAGTTGGAAGAAGGCAAGGGAGTACCGCATAAAGAGGGTCTCGAAACGTTAAATAAAAGGATAGCAGAGATTAAATGAAGGTGGTTTGGTCACCCACTTCGCAGAAAAGGCGATCGTCCCAATCAGAAAAATGATTCATAATCTTTCACTGATCAAGGAGTTGTCTCATTTCGGTCAAACCGAAACCGATAGCGTACCACCTCTTCAAAACCGGCATCGTTAGGTTCGGCAGTGTAGAAAAAAGAGTTGTTCACGTGAAGGAGACGGGCCGATTGTGGCATCGGCTGAACCGCAAGCAATCGGGATGAACGGTCATCAATCACCCACCACTCCGCCGGCTGGTCCACCCCGCGAAAGAGGGTGACCCAAATGCGCTGCTCATCATCCAGAAGCAGGCCGGTAAGCAGCGGCCAATGTGCAGGATAGGTGGCGCTGGTGCGAACGCGGTGAAGCTGATCGTTATGCAAATACGACGGGAAAACCACCTCATCCGGATGAAGCGGTACCCGCTCCGGATCGGCTATATAGGCACGCGGTTTGTGCCCGTTCGGGCGGGTAACCTGTATCACAGCGTCGGTGCTGTATGCGGTAACCAAAAAGCCGTTGCCCGCCATTGAATAGAGCGGACGCTCGGAAACCGACAGCAAGAATGGAGCAGGGCGGCCGGCATAATCACCCACAAGATGGCGCACATCGGGCAATCGGTTAAGCTCTCGGGCAGGCTCTGCCTCATTCGGCTCTGCCAGCATAAACCGCACTTCGCCGCTGAGATCGTACACCGGATTCCGTTCTTTTTGAAGCTTGTAAAACAGGCTTCCCCGGTCGGTGACTGTGATGGGAACCGGTGCATACCGGGCGTCTTCATCGCGCAATGAGTCAGGCGTTGGGGCAGAGAACGCAGGGTTTTGAGCCGGCACGGGCCCGTTGTCTGTCAGCGTAAAGGTATAGATCTCATCAGCGGCAACGTACAATCGGTTTCCGGTAATTCGCAGATGGGTGATCAACCCGAATGGAGAGTCGCCCGCCCCGGTGAGGCTGTCCGTTACAACGCCACGTGGATTGAATCGGTAGATAAGATGGCGATCGAATGCGCGCCCGGCCTGATATAGGTGTCCGCCCGGGGCGACCACGGCTGCGGTGATCTCATCCTGAAATAGCGAATCGCGATACGTCAGGTCACGGGTTGCCATCAGTTGAAAGGCGGGGGATTGGATGTCGAGCACAATCAGGGAATCGGCGCCGCCGGCCAATCGCTCAAGACGATCTTCTCCGGCTCCGCACTGAAGAAGGAACAGTGCCAGCGCCCCCATCAACCCGAAATAAAAGAGGGTTTGCTTGATGGCCGGGGCCAATGAACGGTTTCTCGAAGATGAACAGGTGGTCATAGCAGGATGAAAATACGAAGTAGTTCGTAGTATTGAAAAACGAATCAACGATTGGTTCTTCGTCGAAAATTTGGCATGTTCATCAACGAACCAAACAGATTACGATTGTGACACTCTCATCCACTCCATCCATTGTACTCTACGGCAGTTACGGATATTCGGGCAATCTTATTGCCGAGCGAGCTGCAGAACGAGGAATTCCGCTGTTGCTGGCCGGGCGGAATGCCGAAAAACTCCGCGAACAGGCCGAACGGCTGAAACTGCCGTGGAAAGCGGCATCGCTTGATCATCCCGAAGAGCTCGACGCGCTGCTCCATGGGAAAAGGGTGGTGCTTCACGCGGCCGGGCCGTTTGTCCATACCTGGAAGCCGATGCTCAGGGCCTGCCTGCGAAACGGCTGCCACTACGCCGATATTACCGGCGAGGTGGATGTGTTTGAAGGGTGTAAGATGCACGATAGCAAACTGAAAAAAGCGGGGATTGCAGCGATGCCCGGCACCGGTTTTGATGTGGTGCCCACCGATTGTGTGGCCAAGCGCCTCTCGGAAGAGTGTGCCGATGCAGACCATCTGGAACTGGCATTTATGGGTGTTGGGGGCGGAGTATCACACGGAACCGCCCAGACGGTCACGCGGCAGCTGGGCGAGGGAGCACTCATTCGCAGAGATGGCGAATTGACGCGGGTTCCGGCAGCGTGGAAAACACGAACGGTATCCTTTGGCAGCCGAACCGCCTCGGTAACCACCATTCCCTGGGGAGATGTTTCCACAGCTTATACAACGACCGGCATACCCAATATTACGGTTTACATGGCGATGCCCCGGAACACAGTTCGCGCCATGAAATTGTCGAACTGGCTGGCTCCGCTGCTCCGTACCCGGCTGGTAAAATCGAGCCTCTCCCGGTGGATCCGAAAAAATGTGGAGGGTCCCGGCAAAGAGGCTCGCGAAACCGGGCGCAGCCTGATATGGGGGCGTGTCACCGGTGCATCGGGAGCTGAATGTACAGCACATCTTGAAACGTCGGAGGCGTACCATCTTACGGCTGTGTGTGCCCTTGAAGCTGCGGTTCGTCTGGCAGATGACGATCATGTTTCGGGTTACTGCACACCCGCCGGCCATTTCGGTTCCTCCTTCATCGAAGAGGTAGATCAGGTTACGATTCATGTGGAGTCCACCTCCGGAGATTGATTTCCAAACACAGAGTTCGTACTATATGTATGAAATATGTGTACATCAAAAAACAGATCAGCCCTCCGCGGCAGAGGAGTCGCAGCCAATCCCAAAGGACGATTCGAATCGAAAGAGGTAACGTACACATCAGAGCGCAAGCGTCCGAAAACAACGATTCTGAATGGTCATGCTGCCGGTATCATCTCCACCAACGCAAGCCCCGATATTCCGTTTGATGTGAGCCTGAATCCGTATCGCGGCTGCGAGCACGGTTGTGCGTATTGCTATGCCCGACCCACCCATGAATTTCTGGGCATGAGTGCCGGGCTCGATTTCGAAACGAAGATTGTGGCCAAGCGGGATGCCCCGCAGCTCTTGCGCGAAACGATTGCCAAACCGTCGTGGAAGCCGCAGGTTCTGGTGATGAGCGGTGT
Organism: Balneolaceae bacterium; assembly: GCA_047921075.1. Lineage (GTDB taxonomy): Bacteria > Bacteroidota > Rhodothermia > Balneolales > Balneolaceae > JBLRWS01. The sequence continues at coordinate 18,413 of JBLRWS010000029.1, forward strand.
AACCGATCCCTATCAACCGGTAGAGAGGGAACTGAAACTGACGCGCGGCTGCATTCAGGTATTGTCGGAAACCCGGCACCCGCTGGTCATCATCACCAAAAACGGCACGGTGACCCGCGATATCGATCTGTTGCTTCCGCTGGCCGGAGTCGGTGCGGTGCGTGTGGTGGTGTCGGTAACCAGCCTCGATCGAGATCTGATTGGCGTACTGGAGCCCCGAACATCCCGTCCCGAGAAGCGATTGCAGGCTATTCGGGAGTTGTCGCGAGCGGGTATTCCGGTGCATGTAAACATCGCGCCGATCATTCCGGGATTGAACGACACAGAGGTCGTATCCATTCTGGAAGCGGTGAAAGAGGCCGGCGCGCTGAGTGCATCGTACACACTGGTGCGCCTGCCGTACGGGGTAAAAGATCTCTTTTCGGATTGGCTGGCCATTCACTTCCCGGACCGGAAGGAGAAGGTGCTGAACCATATTCGGGCTTGCAAGGGCGGAGTGTTGAACCGATCGGAATTCGGCGACCGTTTTAGCGGAACAGGAGCCTACGCCCGGCAGATTGCAGCACAAGTGGCTATTCACAAAAAACGGCTCGGGCTCGATGTGCCGCATCCCCCGCTGCAGGCCAACGCCTTTCGCCGTCCCCAAACCGCGCAGCTTCGTCTATTTTAATGGCAACGCACCCAACATTTTGGGAGTGAAATCCCTATTTTTCGTGTTGTAGAAACGAAACTGAAACGCAAACCAAACCACCGCAACCGTATGGCAGCTGTAAACTCCACCATGCTCGATCTTGGTACCAAAGCCCCCGATTTTTCACTAACGGATGTACGATCCGGTTCAACCGTTTCGCGCGATGAGGCCGCCGGCGACAACGGTCTGCTGGTCATGTTCATCTGCAATCACTGTCCCTACGTGAAGAACATGAAAACCGAATTGGCTGATTTTGCCCGTGAATATATGGACGCGGGACTCGGTGTAGCCGCCATCAGCTCCAACGATGTCGAAAACTATCCGGACGACAGCCCCGATAAAATGAAGCAGGATGCCGAGGCGTTCGATTATCCGTTTCCCTATCTGTATGATGAATCGCAGGAAGTGGCCAAAGCGTACAAAGCTGCCTGTACACCCGATTTCTTTCTGTTTGATGCGGACCTGAAGCTGGCCTATCGCGGACAGTTTGATGATTCGCGCCCGGGCAACGACGCAAAGCCCACCGGCAGCGATATGCGGGATGCGGTGCAGGCGATGCTGGGCGGGGATGAGATTCCGGAAGAGGAACAGAAACCGAGTATCGGCTGCAACATCAAATGGAAACAAGGCAACGAGCCAGACTATTTTGGGTGATATGACCAATACCGACATTGCCAGCCTTCGAAAAAACTATACCCGCGACGGATTGTCTGATGAGGTTATCGGCCGGGATCCCGTTTCTCTCTTTCGTACGTGGATTGATGAAGCGGTGAAAAGCGAAGTGACGGAGCCCAACGCGATGACGTTATGTACCGTACGCCCGGATGGCCGCCCGAACAGCCGCACCGTACTCCTGAAAGGGGTGGAGGAAGAATCGATCCACTTCTACACGAATTACAACAGCCAAAAAGCAAGCGAACTGGAGCAACACCCGCAGGCGTCGGTCACTTTTTGGTGGCCTGAACTGGAGCGTCAGATTCGCCTCTCCGGGACGGTTCAAAAACTGCCGGATGAGGTATCGGCCGACTATTTCAAATCGCGGCCCCGCGAAAGCCAGCTGGGCGCCTGGGCATCGGACCAGAGCAGCGACATTGCATCGCGGGCATTGCTGCAGCAAAAGGCAGAAGAGGTGGAACGCCGCTACGAAGGCAGGGAGGTGCCCAAACCTCCGCACTGGGGCGGGTTTGCCATTCGCATAGAAGAGATTGAATTTTGGCAGGGCCGCCCCGGCCGGCTGCACGACCGTATCGCCTTTTGGAAAGAGGGCGGGAGCTGGCACTCCAAACGACTGCAACCCTGAGGTATGGGACGAAAAGAGAAGCTGAAGCGAATTGGCGAAGTAGAGCAGTTCGAAAATGTATTTGAGTATGCCGACATCCGGGAAGAGCATCCGCTGAAAGGGAACTGGAACCGGAATGTATTTAAGAACGAGCACCCGATTGTGCTGGAACTGGCTTGCGGCAAAGGGGAATATTCGCTGCATCTGGCGCAGCTCTACCCGAAGAAGAACCTGATTGGGGTAGACATCAAAGGGCCGCGTATCTGGCGCGGCGCCAAAACAGCCCTGGAGCAGAACATCACCAATGTGCGGTTTGTACGCACCTTTATCGACTTTTTGGAGAATTTTTTCGGAAAGGAGGAAGTATCGGATATCTGGATCACCTTTCCCGATCCGTATCTAAAAAAGAGCAAGGCGAAGAAGCGGCTCACCTCCCCCAAGTTTCTCTCCATCTACCGGAGGGTGTGCAAACCCGGTTGCACCGTGAACCTGAAAACCGACTCACCGGAACTGTTTGCCTTTACCCTGGAGGTGATTGAAGAGGAGGGGCTGGAACTGCTCGATCGTGTGGATGATGTGTACGCCGAGCGGCCCGATGATCCCGTTCTCACACACAAAACGCATTACGAAAAGCAGCACCTCGAAGCCGGACGCACCATCCGCTTTCTGAAGTTCCGGCTGTTTCCCTGATGATCACCAAAAATTGGCCGCCCCTCTGCTTGTAACGGATCTGTGAATGGAGGGAAATTGCATCAGCACGGCCTTGCCGTCAAGCAGAAATCGCAATTTGATAACAAAACTGTTCTCCTGTCCGAATTCCTTGACATTCTCACAAAAAAGAGTAAATTGAAAATGTAGTTAACACTGTTAACCATCTGTCTATGTCACTGAAAGAAGAATTATTAGATGTGAGCCGGAGCCTTCTCATTCGCGAGGGGTTCAGTAAGCTCTCGATGAGAAAAATTGCCCGAAAGGCCAACGTCACGGCAACGAGTATCTATCTCCATTTTAAAAACAAGGATGAGCTGCTGCTCGCCATTATTGAGAACAGCATTGCCAACCTGACGGCCGCTTTGAAAGAGCAGATGAATCCGGGCGACGATCCCGTAACGAAGTTCGAAAAGCTGGCCGATGCGTTTCTTTCGTATGCGATTCAAAATCCGCAGGAGTATGAAATTATCTACATGGTGCGGCCGGAAGAGATGCCGTCCTTCCCGAAAGACAAATTTCAGGAAATCCGAAACGTATACGAATTGATTGCCGAAATTATCCGCGAAGGGCAGAAAAAAGATCTCTTCATTCAGGATGATCCGCTGGTAAGCGCCTATACGGTATGGGCACAGCTACACGGTGTGGCATCGGTCATCATCGGCAAGCGTCTCGACACGCGCATTCCGCAGGAGGAGTTTATCCGCCAGGCGAAAGACCACATCATACAAGGATTTGTAACTCAAAAAACACCCGCTTAACGGAGGTCCCACATGGAACCCTTACTCGACAATCTTACATTTTTTGCAGAACTCCCACTTTGGGTATCCATCGGCAGCACGGTTGCCGTACTGCTCATTCTTGCTTACACCGGCGCCCCGCTCTGGATTTGGGCTTTGGGTGGTTACGCCGCACTATTCGGGTTTGGCGCCCCCGCCTGGCTGCTCATTACCTACACGGTGTTTGTGGTGATTTTCAATATCAAGCCGATACGGCGTATGCTGCTTTCCGGCCCGATCATGAAACTGCTCGATGCCCTCAAAATCCTCCCGGCCATCTCCGAAACGGAGCAGACCGCCATTGATGCGGGAACAGTATGGATTGAAGGAGAGCTCTTTTCAGGCAAGCCAAACTTTAAGCGATTGCAGAAAGAGGCGTATCCCGAATTTACTCCCGAAGAGCGCGCTTTTCTCGACGGGCCCGTAGAAGAGCTCTGTAATATGGTGTCCGACTGGGAGGTTTTTCAACGAAAAGGCTTTGATGACAAGACCTGGGCGTTCTTAAAAGAACATCGGTTTTTCGGCCTCATCATCCCCAAAAAATTTGGCGGACACGCATTTTCGGCCAATGCCCACAGTGCCATCGTTGCCAAACTGGCATCGCGGTGCGGGCCGCTGGCAACAACGGTGATGGTGCCCAATTCGCTGGGCCCCGCCGAGTTGTTGATGCATTACGGCACGGACAAGCAGAAAGACCACTACCTGCCGCGATTGGCCAGCGGGGAGGAGATTCCCTGCTTTGCGCTAACCGAACCCAACGCAGGGTCGGATGCCGGAGCCATGCAGAGCACCGGAGAAGTATTTCACGGCAAAGATGGCGAGCTCTACCTGAAACTGAACTGGGACAAGCGCTACATCACCCTGGCCGCCATCTCTACCGTTATTGGCCTGGCGTTTAAACTCTCCGATCCGGAAAATCTGCTCGGCAAAGGAAAAAATCTGGGCATCACCTGTGCACTGGTTCCAAGTGATACGGATGGAGTGGAGCTCGGCAAGCGCCACGATCCGCTCGGTGTACCGTTTTATAACTGCCCCACACGTGGTGTAGATGTGATTGTGCCCATAAACGCCATTATCGGCGGGGTAGAAGGAGCCGGTAACGGCTGGCGTATGTTGATGGAGTCGCTGGCTGTGGGCCGCGGCATCTCCCTGCCGGCACAGGCCATTGGTGGTGCCCGTACAGCAACTCGTGCGGTGGGTGCCTATGCGGCAATCCGCAAACAATTTGGGTTGAACATCGGCAAATTTGAAGGAATTGAAGAGCCTATGGCCCGGATTGGCGGGTATACGTATATGATGGATGCCGCCCGGGGTTATATTTGCGGCGCGCTCGATCAGGGCGCCAAGCCGGCGGTTGTTACAGCCATTGCCAAGTATAACTTTACAGAACTTGGCCGCGAAATTATCAACGACTCGATGGATATTGTAGGGGGCGCAGGAATTTCTCGCGGCCCGCGTAATCTGTTTGCCCACAGCTACATCGCCACACCGATCGCCATTACGGTTGAGGGAGCCAACATACTCACTCGCACCCTGATGATCTTTGGGCAGGGAGCCATCCGAAGCCACCCCTACGCCCTGAAAGAGATTACCGCGCTGATGGAAAAAGATGTGAAAGGGTTTGATAATGCCTTCTGGGCACATATTGGCCATGTGGCTCAAAACAAAGTACGCGCCATGATGCTGAGCATCACCCGTGGACGGCTCGCCTCCTCGCCCGTAAGCGGGCCGGCTGCCAAGTACTATCGCAAACTGGCGTGGGCCTCAGCCTCCTTTGCGTTTATGGCCGACATCGCACTTGGCTCGTACGGCGGTGCGCTGAAAATGAAAGAGAAACTGGCCGGGCGTTACGCCGATATTTTGAGCTGGATGATGCTGGCCACGGCCACACTGCGCCGTTTCGAGGCGGAAGGGGACCGTAAAGAAGATCGTATCTTTTTTGAATGGGCCATGCAGCACGCCTTCTATCGCATTCAAACGGCGTTTGATGAAATCTACAGTGAGATCAGGGTGCCTGGATTAAGCTGGGTTTTCCGCGGGCCGATCGGAATCTGGTCGCGCATCAACCGGATTGGCAAGAAGCCGTCTGATGAGCTGGGCCAACAAGTGGCGCAGGCGATGCAGACCCGGGGCGAGCAGCGCGACCGGCTTACAGCCGATATCTTTATTCCCAAATCGCGGGATGAAGCGCTTGGCAAGTATGAATACGCCTTGGATATGATTACCGAATCGTACCCGCTCTACAAGAAACTATACAAAGCCACAAAGGCGGGCACCCTTCGCAAGGGGCCGGTACTGAAGCAACTGGATGCCGCTCTGGCCGAAGGCGTACTTACACCATCCGAAGTGGAGACCGTTCGTGAAACCGAAGCGGCCCGCTTTGATGCCATCACGGTGGATGAGTTTACCCTGGAAGAGTACGACCGCGGTATCGCTGCGGCACCGGATAAAAAATCATCCAAAACCGAACGGAAAAATCCGCTTTCGGTGTAGAGCAGAAATATCAACCGGCTGCGGCCGGTGAAACTGACGATTAACACTCCCTTTCTATCCCGGAAAGGGAGTTTTTTTATTCTTCGTCTCCGTTCTGGCGGTTGTACAAATCATCCGCCTTGGTTGCCGAAACCAGAATTCCTTTAATCATCGCCGAGCTGAAACCGCCGTGTTCCATCTCATTTAGTCCGGAGATGGTGCAGCCCCTTGGCGTGGTAACCCGGTCGATCTCAAATTCGGGATGGTGCTGGCGGCCGGCCAGAAGTGATGCCGCACCCTTGGCCGTTTGGGCAGCCATTTCGAGCGCTTCGTGGGCGTGAAAGCCGATCTCCGTACCACCCTGCGAAGCCGCCCGGATCGATCGTAAAAAGAAAGCGATGCCGCAGGCGCAGAGTGCAGTGGCAGCCGTCATCTGTTCTTCCATAATCACAATGGTTCGGCCAACGGCACCAAAAATAGTAGTCGCTTCATCGAGCGCGGCCCGGTCGGACTCATCCGCACAGAGGCAGGTCATCGATTCGCCGATCGATATCGCGGTATTGGGCATGGCTCGCACCACAGGTACGGATCGCCCCGCCAGCTTTTTGATGCGCTGAATACTCACCCCGGAAATGACCGACACCACTGTGTGTTTGCGGCTGTTAAAGTAGGGATGGAGCTCGTTCAGAACGCCGTCGGTCTGCGATGGCTCCACCGCCAGAATGATGATATCACTCTTCTGCAGGGCGTTGGTGTTGCTATCCGTTACACGGCAACCCTTCGCCTTCCACGGCTGCAGATGTTCGGTGCGACGACGGGTAAGGATGATCTGTTCCGGAGAAACCGTTCCGGTTTGGATGAGCCCGCCGGCTATGGCAGTGCCGATGTTTCCGGCTCCGATAATGGCGATTGTTTTCTTCATCAGTACAAAGGTTGGATGTGAAGTGTAGAGAAACAAAAACGGAAAGTTCCGCACGCAACGCAAAACATACGTGCCGAAGGATGGGTAAAATCGTGAAAGCGCTTTTTCTGAAAACGCGATAAATCAACGGTTTGGGGATAAAAATACTTGAACCCAAGAGCTTCAAATGCTAACATAATCCGTTTAAATGCTAAGCTATACCGGATATGCAGGTACTGAAATTTGGCGGGTCGTCGGTAGGAACGCCCGAGTCTATTCAACAAGTGTATGAGATTGTTTTGAACGCTCTTGAGAAGGGGCGGGCGGTGGTTGTGGTGTCGGCCATAAAAGGGGTAACGGATCAGTTAAACCGAATCTGTGACACGTGGAACCATCCCGGTTTTGATGCCGCAGCGGAGCTGGAAACCCTCGAAAAGCGTCACCTTACCCTGGTGCGGAATCTGCTGCCGGCGCAGGCGCAGTCGGATGTAATTACCGCCCTGAAGCTGCTGCTAAATGAACTGGAAGATGTAATTCACGGCGTGCTGCTCATTCGCGAGCTTACCCCGCGTACCCGCGATGTACTGTTGAGCTTTGGCGAGCGGATGTCGGTGACGATCCTCACTGCATTTTTTCGGTCGAAAGGGATCGATACCGTGGCCGCCGATATGCGGCAATGCATTGTAACCGATGCCGGTTTTGGAAACGCCCGTGTACAGTTTGCCGAAACCAACCGGCGGCTTCAGGAGTGGTTTTCGCAAGATGCAGAGCTGTTTGTGGCAACCGGATTTATCGGTGCTACCATGCAACAGGAAACCACAACCATCGGCCGCGGCGGTTCCGATTACACAGCGGCTATTGTAGGTGCTGCTCTCGGTGCCGAACGCATCGAAATCTGGACCGATGTAAACGGGCTGATGACCGCACATCCCGATAAAGTGAAACGGGCGTTTACGATTTACGAATGTTCGTACGAGGAGGCGATGGAGCTTTCCCACTTTGGAGCCAAAGTGATCTATCCGCCCACCATGCGTCCGGCCATGCAGGCGGGCATTCCGATCGTCATCAAAAACACATTCGATGCGGCTCATCCCGGCACAGCCATCAAAAAAACGGTGGAGCGTAAAAACGGGCTTATACGCGGCCTCTCTTCCATTGAAGATGTGGCACTCATCACCGTAAAGGGGAGCGGTATGATTGGCGTGAGCGGCATCGCGTCGCGAATCTTTTCTGCACTGGCCGGTGCGGGCACCAACATACTGCTGATCACGCAAGCCTCTTCGGAACACTCCGTGACGCTGGCGGTGCTCCCCGCCATGGCGCCGGTGGCTGTCAAAGCGCTGGAGGCGGAGTTTCACCGGGAGCTAACCGAAGGAGAGATCGATCCGGTCGAGTCGGAGTCCGAGCTATCGATCATCGCCATTGTGGGCGATAATATGAAGAGTATTCCCGGTATAGCGGGACGGGTGTTTCAGTCGATGGGACGGAACGGCATCAACATCCGGGCTATTGCACAGGGCTCATCGGAGCGAAATATCTCGTTCGTGGTAGCCCGTCGTAACGAGCGCAAAGCGATGAATGCCCTGCACGACGCTTTTTTCCTGGCCGGGGTAAAAACCGTGAACCTCTACCTGGTGGGCGTGGGCCTCATTGGCGGCACCCTCATGGAGATGATTACCCGCCGGCTGACAACATTCTATGAGGAGTATCAGATTGAGTTTACGTTGCGCGGTGTGGCCAACAGCCGGCAGATGCTGATCACGGAGAGTCAAATTCCCCTGCAGCGCTGGCGCGAGGAGCTGGAGGCGAACGGCGTGGCCACGTCGCTCGGGACGTTCGTTGATGAGATGAAATCGCACAACCTGCCCAACTCTATCTTTATCGACTGCACGGCCAGCGGAGAGGTGGCAGAGCTCTATCCCAACGTGCTGCGGTCGAGCATCTCCATCGTTACTCCCAATAAAAAAGCGAACTCCGTCTCTCAGGAGTATTACGAAACGCTGCGCAACCTGAGTCTGCGCCACAATGTGGGGTATAAGTACGAAACCAACGCCGGAGCGGGCTTGCCGGTGATAGCCACCATCCACGAGCTGGTATCCACCGGCGACCGCGTGCAGCGCATTGAAGGGGTGCTCTCGGGAACGCTCAGTTACATTTTTAACAGCTACGACGGGCACACACCGTTTAGCGAAGTGGTGAAACAGGCGCGTGAGAAAGGGTACACCGAACCCGATCCGCGGGATGATCTGAATGGCCTCGATGTAGCACGAAAACTGTTGATTTTGGCTCGAGAGGCTGGATACTCGCTGGAGATGGATGATCTGGATATTCAAAATCTGGTGCCTGAACCGGCTCGCAACGCAGACAGCGTTGACCAGTTTTTTGAGGAGCTGAAAGCACATGATGATGGTTTTTTTACCCGGTGGAAAAAAGCGAATGATGGAGGGAAAAAGCTCTGCTACATTGCTACCTTTCAGGATGGCCGCGGAACGGTGGCGCTGGAAGCGATAGACGCTTCCCATCCGTTTTACGGCTTGCGGGGCAGCGATAACATCATCGCGCTCTATACAAACTACTACGACGAAACGCCGATGGTCATTAAAGGGCCGGGGGCGGGGGCGCGGGTCACAGCCGGTGGTATTGTGGCCGACCTGCTGCGGGTGGTAAGCACCAAGGCGATCGCCAATGCAAGTTAAGGAACTGGAGTATGAGTCATCCAAATGAACGAATGGAAACGTCTGCCTTTGCACCGGCATCGGTGTCGAATGTGGCGTGCGGTTTTGATGTGCTCGGCTTCGCTGTTCACGGCACCGGTGATGTGGTTCACGCCCGGCACAATGAGCAGTCCGGCGTGGTAATCGAGTCGATTACAGGCGATGAGGGACGATTGCCACTGGCCGCCGAAGAAAATACGGCGGGAAAAGCGGTGCTTGCACTGTTGGACGCGTTGGACCGTAAGCCGGAGCACGGCATCACATTGCGCATCGAAAAGCAGATGCCCCTGGGCAGCGGGCTCGGTTCCAGTGCGGCCAGTGCCGTGGCGGCGGTTATGGCCGCAAATGAATTGCTGGGAGATCCCTTTACCAAAGAAGAGCTGCTGCCGTTTGCCCTGGCCGGAGAAATGGTGGCCAGCGGGTCAGCCCATGCCGACAATATTGCTCCCTCTCTTCTGGGCGGGTTTGTTTTGGTACGGAGCAGCCGTCCGCTGGATGTGGTTCGCCTGCCGGTACCGGATGAACTGGTTGCCGCTGTGATCCATCCGCATATTGAGATCAACACGAAAAGCGCCCGGGAGATGCTTAAGAAAAAGGTGTTTCTCTCCGATGCCGTTACGCAGTGGGGAAATCTCGGCGCATTGGTGGCCGCTCTCTATCGCTCCGATTACGATCTACTGGCACGTTCGCTGGTAGATGTGATCATTGAACCGGCCCGCTCGATCCTGATTCCTGAATTTGATGCCATGAAACAGCGCGCTCTGGAACTCGGGGTTCTCGGGTTTACCATCTCCGGCGCGGGCCCTTCTGTTTTTGCACTGTGCCGCGGAGAGGAGATTGCCGAAAAGGTTGTTCAATCGGCTGCGGAGCTGCTGTCTGACGCCGGCGTGGAGAGCGATGGGTTTGTATCGGCGATAAATACCGAGGGAAGCTACTGCCTGAATCAGGAACAGACCGGGGCGGAATCATGATCTGTATCAGTACGGCAGGAACAGCGGACCCGGCTCCATTTCGCAGAGCAGCCGAGCTGGGGCTGGCACCCGACGGTGGGCTCTACATGCCTGCGCACATTCCTGCACTTGACAAAACGCTTCTGGACGGTGAAAAAGAACCGACATTGCAGGAGATCGCTGTGGCGGTAACGTCCTTTTTTACAGCCGATACCCCGGCGCACGCATCACTCGATGAATGGGTTCGCGAGGCGATTCATTTTGAGGCCCCGCTGGTTCGCCTGCGGGATGATCTCTATATACTGGAGCTGTTTCACGGCCCCACGCTGGCATTCAAAGATTTTGGCGCGCGCTTTATGTCGCGCTATTTCCGCGCATCAGGACTTCTGGAGGGGGAGCCGCTCACTATTTTAGCCGCTACATCGGGTGATACGGGAAGCGCCGTTGCCAACGGATTTTACCGGATGAATGGCGTGGAGGTGTGCCTGCTTTTTCCAAAAGGGAAAGTGAGTGATGTGCAGCGCAAACAGATGACCACGCTGGGGCACAATGTAACCGCACTGGAGGTAGACGGTACCTTTGACGATTGCCAGAAACTGGTCAAGCAGGCATTCAACGACACCTCTCTGCGGGCCAAAAAGCGGCTCAGTTCAGCCAACTCGATCAATCTTGCACGGCTGGTACCGCAGACGTTTTACTACCTGCACGCGGCTGTTCAGCTTCACCGCCAAACCGGACATTCCCCCGTTTTTTCGGTACCGAGCGGCAATTTTGGAAACCTGACTGCCGGGCTCCTGGCTGAACGGATGGGGATGGCCGTGGAGCGATTTATCGCAGCAACCAACTGTAATAGTGTAGTGCCCGAGTTTTTGAACGGATCGGGGTTTGAGCCGCGGCCGTCGGTGCAAACAATCTCCAACGCGATGGATGTGGGCAACCCCAGTAATTTCGATCGCATGATGCACCTGTTCCGGGGCGATGCAGATGCGATGCGCAAACACCTTTTTGGAGCATCCTTTTCGGATGATGAGACGCGCCTCGCCATCCGCAGAACGTACAGGGAGAATGGCTATATTGCCGATCCGCACACGGCGGTCGGGTTGCTGGCGGTGGAAGCGGCAAGGGAAAAGAAGATCACCGATGCACCGGCCATTGTTCTGGCTACGGCGCACCCTGCAAAATTCCGGGAGACGGTAGAAGCGAGCATGGAAGCGTCGGTGCCGATCCCCGAACGGCTGAAGGCAGCGCTTCGAAAGCCGGAAAAAAGCCTGCCCATGGCGGCCGATTACCCTGCGTTGCGGGATTATTTATTGGATAGCTGACGAGTACTCATTTCTATCCAAACAACCGCAACATCTCTCCATGAGCGGTTTTACCACGTCTCTGCAAGTGCTTTTTGTAAGGCATCCAGAGAGCGAACCGGTGCCCGGCAGGTAAATTCGCGACAGATATAGACGGTAAGCTCCTCCGCCACCGGGAACGATGCGGTAAACGAGCTCACATCCGATAGGGCATCGGCGGTTGCAGCTGTTTTCAGAAGAATCACCGAGCCGGGTGGCAGCGTACTCCGGCACAGGGCCACGGCTTGATCTGTTTCGTCCGACGGCTTTGGCGCGCATATTACCACCTCGGCCGGAGGGTGCAGATGCAGCTGATATGCCGAAATGGCGGCTGTAAAACCGGCCGGGGCATCCGTGAGTGATGCCGAAAACGCCTGAAGAGTGCGGAGGCTCTGCTCCTCAAACCGACTCTGCCCGGTCAGCCGAGCCAGCCGGAACAGGTTCATCGCCGCTACAGAATTGCCGGATGGAATAGCGCCGTCATACATCTCCTTTTGGCGGCCAAGCAGGGCCTCTCCGTCATCCGGTGTAAGGTAATAGCCGCCGGCCTTATCATCCCAAAAATGGGCATCGAATGCTTTTTGGAGTGCGAGGGCCCGGTTCAGGTAATGCGGCTCCAGTGTGGTTTGATGAAGCTCGATCGCTGCGGCGATGAGAAATGCATAATCATCCGCCATGCCGGGTATCGAGTTTGTTCCGTCGGAGGCGACATGCTGCAGGCGGCCGCTGCTCCACACCCGCTCAAGCAGCGCATCGAAAGCGCGGCACGCTTTTTCTGTGTAGTGTTGATCGTCCAACAAACGGCCTGTGCGGGCCAGTGCGGCAATCATCAACCCATTCCAATCGGTCAGAATCTTATCGTCGAGCAGGGGACGCTCCCGTTTTTCCCGTTCGGTTTTTAGTTGTTGCAATAGCGTATGCAGCTGCGGGCGGCGCTCCCGGTCGGGCAGTTCTGTACGATGAGGGATGTTTGTGCCGGTTTTTTGGCCGGTAGACTCATCCCGAAAATTCCCCTCTTCCTCCAGGTTAAACTGTTTGATAAAAAACGAGCCATCATCCTCGCCCAGAATGGTGCGTATCTCGTCGGTGGTCCACACATAGAAGGTGCCCTCCTCGCCCTCGCTGTCGGCATCTTCGGCCGAGTAGAAAAGGCCGTTCGGCGAGGTGAGGCACTCATCCACATATCGAACAATGTCGGCAGCGGTTTCGCGAAAGAGTTCCTGTCCGGTTGCCTGCCATCCCTCCACGTAGGCCATGAGCATCATCGCCTGATCGTAGAGCATTTTTTCAAAATGAGGCAGCAGCCACCGCGGATCGGTCGAATAGCGATGAAAGCCGCCGCCGACATGGTCCCATATACCGCCCATGCGCATACCCAGCAATGTTTTTTCGGCCATAGAACGGGCGTGGTTGTGGCCGGTAATATGGGTGTGCTGCATCAGAAAGAGCAGTGTATGAGGGGATGGAAATTTGGGTGCGCCGCCAAACCCGCCGTGAACCGCATCGAAACGCTGCTCCAGCGCCTGTACAGTTTGCCCGGGAAGGGAATCGGGTAGAGGGGTGTCGGACTGTCCCAAATTCAGTGTGTTGGCAAATCCGGATTTGATCCGCTTCACAGACTCCATAATCCGGTCGCGATCGTGCGTCCAGGCGCGTTCGATGGCGGGCACAAACTCCAGCATCCCGAGTCGGTTCGGGCGGCTCTCCTTTGGCAGATACGTTGCCGCGTAGAAGGGCTCCTTGTCGGGCGTCATAACAATGGTAAGCGGCCATCCGCCGTGGCCCGTCACCATCTGGCACACCGTCATGTAGGTATTGTCGATATCGGGACGCTCCTCACGATCCACCTTGATGTTAATAAACGCATCGTTCATCAGCCGGGCCACCTCCTCATCCTCAAAACTTTCGTGTGCCATAACATGACACCAGTGGCAGGTGGCGTAGCCGATGGAGAGGAAGATGGGTTTGTCTTCCTGCTTTGCCCGTCTAAAAGCCTC
>JBLRWS010000030.1:0-3572 GCA_047921075.1 Balneolaceae bacterium
GCCATCTCATCCAGTGTAATGTTCCCTTCGTAATAGGCCCGGCCCACCACTACGCCCCATAGTGAGTGATTTTGAAGAGTGATCAGATCGTGCATCGTGGAAACCCCTCCGGAAGCAATCCAGTTGAGTTTCGGGAAGCGATTTTGCAGGTCGCTGTACATCTCCACATTGGGTCCGCTCAGCATACCGTCGCGCGAAATATCGGTACTGAGAACGGTTTGCAGTCCGGCTTCAATCATGGGAGCTACAAACGCTTCAATCGGTTCGTCGGATGTTTCGAGCCAGCCGCCGTAGGCCATTTTGCCGTCCTTCAGGTCGAGCCCCAGAATCATCTGATCCGGATAATCACGAATCGCCTGCTGCCACGCATCCGGCTTCTTTACGGCCATGGAGGAGCAGATTACGCCACTCAGGCCGGCGCTCAGAAGGGTATCAATATCTTTGCGGGAGCGCACCCCACCACCGGTTTGTATGGACAGGCCAAACTCATCGATCATGGTTCGTATGATCGGCAGATTGGTAAAGGTTCCGCTTTTTGCGCCGTTCAGATCCACCACATGAATATGATGGAAGCCGGCCGCAGCAAATTTTTCTGCCTCCTGAAGCGGATCGTGGTTGTAGATGGTGCGCTTGTCGTAGTCGCCCTTTTGCAGACGCACGACCTGTCCGTCAAGCAGGTCAATGGCAGGGATGATGTTCATGGGTGTAATTGTGTGTATGTAAAAGGAGAGAAGATATGGATTTGAATCGACTCGTTTGCCACTTTTCGGATTGAATGTTGCGGCTTTTGTATGCGTAAAAACCCCACGGTAGGATGTGATGGTCTTCTAACCGTTAGCTATTGAGTTTTTCCGTTTTTCACCATGTCCAGAAAGTTCTGAAGCAGAAGGGAACCAACCGAACCTGACTTTTCAGGATGGAATTGAACGCCCATGTAATTCTCTTTGGCTACCACCGCAGCAAAGTCGTTAATGTATTGACAGCTTGCCAGCGTATGGTCGTTTGTTGGCGCATAATAGCCGTGCACGTAGTAGAGAAACTGCTGGTTGTCAATACCCGTAATGAGCGGGTGTGTTTGGAGAGATTTAAATTTGTTCCAGCCCATATGCGGAACTTTTGCGAGGGAGGAGTCAAACTTTTTAAGCCGACCGGGGATGATGCCCAGCGCCTTACAATTTCCTTCTTCCGAAGAGTCGAACAACAGCTGCATTCCGAGGCAGATTCCCAGCACCGGTTTCTTGGTGTTTTTGAGCCATATATCCAGGTCGCGCGAGCGTAAATCGTCCATTGCCGCTGACGCATGGCCAACTCCCGGAAAAATGATGCCGTCTGCGTTTTCCAGCTCAACCGGATCGTCCGAAATAAAATACGCTGCCCCAAGCCGGTCCAGTGCGTTTGCTACCGATGCGAGGTTACCGGCCTGATATTTGATGATTCCAATCATATTGGGAGTGAAAACGCAAAAGTGAAAAGTCTCCCCTTGAGGGGAGGGGTGTTCCTTTTGCCTTCTGCGTTTTGCGTTTTCACTTATATAGTTCCTTTGGTTGATGGTAATACGCCTTGGGTGCGCTCGTTTCGGCTTACGGCAAACCGAAGCGCACGGGCAAAGCTTTTAAACACCGATTCTATAATGTGGTGTTCATTTTTTCCGTCAGCCTTAACATGCAGGGTTGCCTTGGCGTTCATAGCCAGGGTGTAATAAAAATGTTCTAACATCTCCGTGGGAAAATCGCCCACATATTCGCGCTGCAGTTCTACTTCCCATCTCAAATAAGGGCGGTTGCTCAGGTCAATCGCCACGGTTGCCTGTGCTTCGTCCATCGGCAGTACAAAGCCGTAACGCTGAATCCCGGCTTTATCGGCCGATAACGCGTTGTGGATGGCTTGCCCGAGTGCAATGGCGGTATCTTCGATGGTGTGATGCTCATCGACGTCCAAATCGCCGTCGCAGCGTATGGTGAGGTCGACCATGCCGTGCCGCGCAATTTGATCGAGCATGTGGTCAAAGAAGCTCAGCCCGGTTTGTACATCGCTGATGCCGGTTCCATCCAAATTGATGGCCACCGTTAAGTCTGTCTCTTTGGTTGATCGCTTGACCTCCGCTTTTCGGCTTGGGAAGAGGATTTTACGCGCAAGCTCGCGCCAGTCATCCGCCTCTGCAGCCGCGGTATCCTGCACCAGAAATTGCAGCTTCTCTTTTTTGTTGATGGTGCCGCTGGCCGCATCTTCGTTAAACGCGGCAGATACAACCCCTTCGTTCTGCAGTAGCTTCTGTTGTTTATCACTGAGCCGGCTTAGATCAATCATCAGTTTGATACCGTGATGTTGCAGATAGGCCATGGCCGTCAGCGCGCCGCCGGGCAGCAGGGAGCGGTCTTCTGATTGTAGTGCCTCAGGTTGAATGACAATGTTCATGGTGGTGGCAGTCGGATGGTTAATGGTGGTTTCTGCAGGGCAGAACGTTTCCGGTTCAGGGAGAGGAGATCTGCTCCATCTCATCCAGAACGTTTTTCAGGGTTTTTAAAAACCGCACATTTTCGTCCGGCATGCCGACGGTTACCCGCAGGCAGTCGGTGCACAACGGTTCATTGCCCCGATAGCGCACAACGATATCTTTCTCGGCCAGACGCCGGTACACCTCTTCGGCGTTGTTGATTTTAAACAGCAGAAAATTGGCATTGGACGGATACACTGTCTCCACCGCTTCGCTATGTGAGAGCTGCTCGGCTACGTAGGCGCGCTCGTCACGAATGGCGTTGATGTTGAATGTAAACAGCTCTTTGTTATCAAACGCTTTCATGGCCGTATCAACGGTCAGCTTGTTGATGTTGTAGGGCGCTTTCACACGCAGCATGTAGCCAATTATGTCGGGATTGGCGATGGCTACACCGAGCCGGATACCCGCCAGGCCGAACGCTTTGGAAAAGGTTTGCAGTACCACCAGATTGGGATATTGCTGCACCATTTGCGCCATCGACTCCTGCCGGCTAAAATCAATATAGGCTTCATCAACCACCACAATACCCGGAAACGTGGCTGCCAGTTTCAATAAATCGGTTCGCTTCAGATCGTTGGCAGTAGGATTATTCGGCGAACAGAGAAACAGCAATTTGGTCTGATCATTAGCTTCGGCCAGAATCTCATCCGGCTTCAGTTGGAATTGTTCCGTCAACAGTACCTCTTGTACACCCACGTTGTTGATCGTTGCCGCCACTTTGTACATGCCGTATGTAGGCGGGGTGATGAGGATCGAATCCCGGCCGGGCTCGCAGAAAATGCGCATCAGCAGATCGATCGGTTCATCGCTGCCCACACCCAGGAAAATATGTTCGAAATCAACACCCCGATAGTCGGCAATTTTTTCTCTCAGCTCGTCATGCGTGGGGGAGGGATAGCGGTGCAGCTGCAGTTTATTTTGTATGACAGACCCATAACTGTTCTCATTGGCATCGAGCAGAGTTCCACGGTCAAAGTCGTCCCGTGCACTGCGGTAAGGAGTCAGGTTTCGGATATTTTCTCGAACCAGAGCGTCTATGTTGAAGGGTTCGGGCATTGGGTTAGGTAATTAAAAA
>JBLRWS010000030.1:3672-32187 GCA_047921075.1 Balneolaceae bacterium
AGGGGAGTTCACTTCACCTGCCATTAACTTATTGAGTCTAAGAGTGACCGCATTTTTATGTGCCTGAAGTTGTTCCAGCTCAGCAAGTATTTCTACCGTGGGACCCAGATTTCGGAGCCCATTTTCGGTGATTGTCTGCATGGTAATAAATTTCTGGAAACTGTGGAGCGATACACCGCTGTACATGCGCGCATAGCCGTAGGTAGGTAGTGTATGGTTGGTGCCCGAGGCGTAATCGCCCATGCTTTCGGGAGTCCACGACCCGATAAATACCGACCCCGCATTCATCACCTGTTCAGCCAGTTTTTCTGCATCTTCGGTTTGGATAATCAGGTGCTCCGGGGCGTATCGGTTCGAAAAGTCCATGGCCTCTGCAGTGGTCGGCACGGTGATGATAAAGCTTTGGCTGAGCGCCTGTTCGGCAAACGCTTTTCGGGGCAGTTGGGCGAGCTGTTTTTCGGTTTCGCTGCGGATGGCATCGAGATCCGTATCTTCAGTTGCAACCAACACCACCTGGCTGTCGGCTCCGTGTTCCGCCTGCGAAAGTAAATCGGCAGCTACAAATTCGGGATCGGCCGAGCGGTCGGCAATCACCAGAACCTCGCTTGGTCCGGCCGGCATGTCGATGGCTACCATCGCTTCGCTGTTTTGCAGCAGCATTTTGGCGGCTGTTACGTACTGGTTTCCCGGCCCGAATATTTTGTCCACCTTCGGTACGGATTCTGTGCCGAACGCCATCGCGGCAATGGCCTGTGCACCGCCCGCTTTCAGGATGGCTGTAGCTCCAATCTTTTGAGCAACGTAGGCCACCGACTCGGGAATGTTTCCATCTGCATCGGGCGGGGTTGCTACTACAATGGTTTTGCAGCCGGCAAGATGCGCCGGAATGCCCAGCATCATGGCGGTGGATGGAAGCGGTGCGGTGCCGCCGGGAATGTAGAGCCCTACGCGTTCGATCGGTTTGGCCACACGTTTGCACACCACTCCGTTCATGGTTTCCACGTCCAGTGCGGGCGACATCTGCTCGCGGTGAAATCGGTAGATATTCTGCATGGCCCGATCGAGCGCATCCGTAACCGCAGTGGATAGCGAAATCTCTATATCATTCGGGTTCACGACCAGAGGATCGGGCGCAACGCCGTCAAATTTCTTATTAAACGTCTGAACTCCCGAATCGCCATTGGCCTGCACCGCATCCAGAATAGGCTGTACCTGGCCAAAGACCGAGGCGAAATCCATTTTCGGCCGCCGTGTCAGGGCTTCGGTTTTTTCGGGGGTTAAGTTACTGTAGTTGTATTGTTTCATAATGAGGAGTATTGAGTATCGAGTACTGAGTAGCAGGTAGTGAGTAGCAAGTCGTGAGTAGCAGGTAGTGAGATAAGCTGGTCTCAATACTAGATACTCAATACTCACTACTAGATACTCAATACTCACTACTATTATACAATCATCGATTCAATGGGCAGCATGACGATTCCGGTGGCTCCGGCTTCTTTCAGGTTTTCCATCACTTCCCAAAACGTGTCAATTGGAACAACGGTGTGGATGGCTACCATTCCGTTATCGGCCAGTGGCATCACGGTCGGGCTTTTCAGCGAGGGGATTATCTCTTTGATCGTATCCACTGCTTCTTTCGGGGCGTTCATCATAATGTAGCGGCTTTCCGACGCTTTTTTATATCCCTCCATTCGGAGCAACATTTTCTCGATCAGCCTCTGTTTGCCTTCCGAAAGCGGCTTGTTTGTTTTAATCAGCTGCGTCTCGGAGTGGAAAATGGTTCCCACTTCTACCAGGCCGTTGGCTTTTAGCGTACCGCCGCTCGAGACAAGGTCTGTGATGGCGTCGGCAATTTCGAGGCGGGGGGCAATTTCTACGGAGCCGGAGAGGGTAATAATCTGCACGTCAACCCCTTTCTCCTCAAAAAATTTACGAGTCAGAACCGGGTAGCTGGTGGCAATTTTTTTGCCGGCAAGGTCTTCAATATTGTGAGAACCGTTTTTGGGTACGGCAACCGAGAGGCGGCATACACCATAGTCGAGTCCGCGCAGCACGGTAACGTCCACTTCATCTTCGGCTACGGTGTTTCCGCCCACAAAGCCGAGGTCGCAAACGCCATCCTCTACATATTCGGGAATATCATCATCGCGAATCAGCAGCAGCTCAACATCAAAATTGCGGCAAGAGACGAGCAAGCTGCGTTTGTAGTCGTCAAATTCAAGGCCAATGCCTTTCAGCAGGTCAATGGTTTTATCGGTAAGCCGTCCGCTTTTTTGAACGGCAATGCGTAAAGAGGTAGTCGAATCGAGAGTTCTCATAGAATAAGTAGGTCGTAGTTTTCGTAAAAAGTTTGGGTAAAAAAGAGGGCAATGGTAGAGGAGTAAGCGAGTGCTTAGTGTGCAAAATGCCCGAAGCCATGATGATGGCGATGATATGGAAAGCTATGGAGATGAATTTTTTGCACGCTCAAAGGTAGGGATTTCATCAACAGAATACCATCACCAAATAGAAAAACCCCGACAAGTGCCGGGGTTTTATAAAAATGTGATATGCGGGTAAACTTAGCTGTTATCGCCGTTATCACCATTATCGTCGTTATCGCCGTTGTCACCATCATCGTCGTTATCACCGTTGTCGCCATTATCACCATCAGCGGCATTCAGTGTAATGGGATCGAGGAAGGTGGTGTCGGGTGCGGTAACCTGAATATTTGGAATGACCACACTGTTGAACTCCTCTTCATTCGGCAATACACTGAGCTGGTAGGTGCCGGTCTGGAGGCCAATAATCAGGAATTCGCCCTCTTCGCTGGCACGGGTACCGGCAATGGTATCCTCTTCAACAATGGCGTAAATCCACGGCTGTGCATCGGCCGGTTCAATGGTGCCGCCAATAGCTCCCGTTTCGGCAAGGTTTACGGCTCGGATAACCGGCTTCAGCAAAACGTTGCCGGAGTTGCCGGCTTCTACAATGGAGCGAGACGCATCAAAATCGAGTAGCAGGGTGTACGTACGCCCACCTTCAATTTCGGCATTAATATTCAGTTTTAGTCCCGATTGCTGTGCACTGGGTGTGGTAAGCGGCCGGGTCTCCCCATTTCGAACAAATTCGTTGTTGGGGCCAAGAACGAGCCGAAGCTGTGAGTAGGTGCCGGGCTCGAGTTGTTCTTCACCAAGAATATCGGTGTTGCCGTTGGTCAATTCCATCAGGTCTACCACCATCGGTTGGTCGTTGATGGTGATCCATCCGCTTTCACCCTCCTCAGCATCGGATGAGCGGTGAATACGAACTTCCTGTATGTCGATGAACACGTGCTCAAAGTCACCGGGCGCATCGGTCAGCAGCACATGCATGGTACCGAGTTCACCATCGGGTGAAACAGAGCTGTTGTCGCAGGCGGTAAACAGGAAAATGGGAAATAATATAAAAGCTATAGATTTAAAGAAGTATCTCATAATTTTATTCTTTTTTTACTCTATCGGTTCGGGGTTAATCGTTTTAAAGTGAGAAAAGACAAGAATGTTTCATTAAAAATCCGGATTACAATTCCTTGGCTCTTGTCGCGCCGTGCGACTCGAGCCACACCCCATCGGTCATCTTCATCCCCGGCTATCAATTCAGAGGGGTTATCAGGTATAGGCTCTGCGTGATGATTTCGAAGAAATTGAAGAACATCGAAAACTTTTCTTTTGGGAACGTTGAGTTTTGTTGTCAGCACTCTTTCTAACTCTTGTAACGAATGGAAAAAGGGCGATGAACATAACAAATATGTTAAACTATGTCCCGCAGATGGCATTTGGAGCGGCTATTCGATACTCTTTAAAAAAAACTGAATGCTGTTGCCTATGTCTGAATCTGCCACTACAACACTGACCCATCTGGAATGCTCTAAAACAGGCAAATCGTATGCTGCCGATACACTACAAACGGTGAGTGAAGCCGGTGCCCCGTTGCTGGCACGTTACGATCTTGAAAAAGCGGCCGCCACGATGACTCCGCACACTCTCAAGAACCGCCGCCGCGACATGTGGCGTTACAGCGAAGTAATGCCTCAACAGGATTATGTTCGCCTCTGTTCGCTTGGCGAAGGGGGCACGCCGTTGCGCATGATGAAACGTGCCAAAAAGGAGGCTGGATTTGGGAACCTGTACATGAAAGATGAGAGTGTGAACCCGACCGGCTCGTTCAAAGCGCGCGGACTCGCGGCAGCCGTCAATGCCGCACTGGAGCGAGGCGTTCGTGCCTTTGCCATTCCTACGGCCGGAAACGCGGGGGGTGCCCTGGCCGCCTATGCAGCTGCAGCCGGTGCGGAAGCTCACATCTTTATGCCGGCCGATACACCCAGGGCGTTTCAGCTGGAGTGCCGCGCCGCCGGCGCCTCGGTAGAACTGATTGACGGTTTGATAGGCGATTGCGGTGCTGAGCTGCGAAAACAAGACGATGCCGGCCACTGGTTTGATGTGTCTACCCTCAAAGAGCCGTACCGGCTGGAAGGGAAAAAGACGATGGGCTACGAGCTGTTTGATCAGTTTGACGGTTCGCTGCCCGATGTGATTATCTATCCAACCGGAGGCGGAACCGGACTTATTGGTATGTGGAAAGCATTTCAGGAGATGGAAGAGATGGGGTGGATCGGCTCCGAACGCCCCCGCATGGTGGTGGTACAATCAGACGGATGTGCACCGATCGTACGCGCGTGGGAACGCGGTGAGCGGGAGGCCGATTATTGGGAGAACGCAGCCACGCACGCTTCGGGACTCCGGGTACCCTCGGCGATCGGCGACTTCCTTATTTTGGATGCTCTTCGCGAAAGCGGCGGTGAAGCCGTGGCCGTTTCCGACCGGGAGATGATGCACTATACCCACGAACTGGCCCGGCTAAGCGGCATTTTTCCCGCCCCGGAAGGGGGCGCCACACTGGCGGCACTGGTGCGGTTGCAGGAGCAGGGCAAGGTTGATTCGGATGAGCGGGTGGTGCTGTTTAACACCGGAAGCGGGTATAAGTATTTGGAAGCGTTTGAGTGGTATGAGAAAGCCATTCTGGAGATGGAAAGCTAAAGTCACCCCATCCCTCACTCATAACTCTTCAACCGCTTTCCATAATCCACAAGGTAGCGCTCGTAGGTTTTGTCCATCAGCGGAGAGGTGATTAAAAAATCGGCCGAGGCGCGGTCGCAGGCAAGGGGAATATTGTAGACAATGGCAATGCGCAGCAGCGCTTTTACATCCACATCGTGTGGTTGTGCCTGCAGCGGATCCCAAAAAAAGATCAGAATATCGAGGTTGTTCTCGGCTATAGCCGCGCCAATCTGCAAGTCGCCGCCCAGAGGGCCGCTCATAAAACGATGTACAGGAAGCCCCAATTTGTCGGAAATCAGCCCGCCGGTGGTTCCGGTGCCGTAGAGATCGTGCTGCATTAAAATATCGCGGTTATAATCGGCCCAATCGATCAGATCCATTTTGCGAAAATCGTGAGCCACCAGGCCAATGCGTTTCTTTCGCCCCATGGTGGAGCTGTGCGAGGCGATGTTGGGGTGAGAGGGGAGCTCTTTCATAGAGAATACAGTTGAATTAACAGTTCCTCTACGATAGAAAGAAAATGGAAGAAATGGCGACTTTTTCTATGGTTAAACCACAAGCCGCAACGGTGTGGAGGCGAGACTCAGGCTTTTGGCTCGCAGTGGGTCGGCCCCGACTTCTTTAAGGGGGATATCCACGTTGCGGATGTTTACGGTTTTGCCAAGTTCGTCAAGCAGTGTTTGCAATTCTAAATCCTGAAAAGCCTTACCCGATACAATCAGCTCCTCCGAGGAAGCTTGATCAATCAGCCGAGCGGCCAGGTTGATCGTGTTTCCAAAGAAATCGAGGCGATTATTGAGGGTCAAAACCCGGCAATCGCCCACATGAATGCTCCCCTTTAGCTTGATAGATTCCGAGATGCTGCCCGATTGTTTAAAGGTTTGCTGTGCCCGATGAAACGCGCGAAGGGCATCGGCCGGTTTTTGGAATACGGCCATGATGGAATCGCCGATGGTTTTGATAATTCCGCCCCGTTCTTCCGAAACAATCATCCGAAGTGTTTCAAAATGATCGAGTACCTGCCCGATGGCCTGCTCTTCGCCGGCTTTATGATAGAGCGAGGTGGAGTTGAGGATATCGGTAAATAAAACCGTCATGTCGCTGACTTTGATCTGCACTTTATCGCGCAGTGTTTCCCGGGGAAAGAGGTTTTGGAACAGTTGCAGCGACGCAATTTCGGTAGCGGATGTACCGTAGCTCTTCAGGTCGGTATCTTCCATAATCACAAACAGCCGGCGGTCGCTCTGATTATGAATCACCATGTTGGCGTCGGGCGAAAGGATTACCGAGGCGTAGTTCCGGGTGTTTGGCGAGAGTTTTAGCGAGGCGTATTCCATGCCGCCTTCCTCTACTCTTGCTTCAATTTCAATATCGAGTTCGTCGGAGTACAGTTTGTACACACCGGGTGTTAATTTTAGCTTTACGAACCGCCGTTGCCCCGGATAAAGGAACTGGTGAAGCTTGATGTGAGGCCGCTCCATGGGGTTGCCCACGCAGTAGGTCTTTTCGTCGAGCCTGCGAACCAACGGGTGCGGTTTAAAAACAAGATGTACGTGATTGTGAACATCTACATCAAACTCGGCTTGACAGGAGCGGCAATACAGCGGGTCGGTTAGTTCGTACAGATGTGGAACCGATTGGATGGACTGCCGGCAGGAAGGACAGCTAATCGTCCATTCAAAATTGACATACTGCAGGTTGGCAGCGTGAAGCAGTACGTGCAGTACTTCGTTAAGAGGCACATTCCAACGCTGCGATAGCTCAAGTGCGTGAAACTGGTGGAGTTCGTGATCATTGCCCTGTTCAAGATGGTGAATGAACCGATGAGAAAGCCCCGGATAACCCGATCGTTCGCTCAGTGTGGAGCGGCGCAGGGCAGACTTCTGCCGGTCGCGTAAAAATGAGAACCACCGTGTTTTGTCTGCGTGTTTTGCCCCCTGATCGTAATATTCGATGATGCGCCGCAGTTTCGATCGAAACCGGTTTCCAAACGCATATTTTGCATAAAGCCGGCCCGAAAGGTGGTGCGCTTCACCCGCAATTTTAAAGGTAATTTTGGTTCCCTGATCGGTTTCCACCATATCAAGGCTGATCAGTAGATAACGGAAAGCTCCCGCTTTGTAATTGCGTTTTACGCTTAGGTGATAGGGCGCTTCCCATTTGTAGGGCTGCTCTTCCCACACCTCCAGCCGGTGAAGCTGTTCGTAAGTAAATTCGCGATGCCCCTTGGGTAAGTGATGAGATATCGCCGCTTCCTGGATGGGAAGTTGCCCCAGGGCCTGAAACAACCGATTGGTATCGGCCAGCAGAGGCCACAGTGTTTCCGGATCAGATTTTGCCCGAAAGGTCCATCGTATGTTAAACAGTTTTTCCAAGCGGGTTCGGTTTTTTGATCAGCGAAAATGTCGAGTTTCTATGGAGATTGCCGTATCTTTGCATCTATTAATAAGAGTACTCAAACCCTAATTTGTTACAAAAAATCTTATGGCTGTTGAACGCACCCTTACCATTTTGAAGCCCGACTGTGTCCGAAAAAACCTCATTGGAGAGGTTACCAAACGAATTCAGGATGCCGGATTCACCGTTTTAGCAATGAAAATGACCCGCCTCACCAAAGAGACCGCCGGCGGATTTTACGCGGTTCATAAAGAGCGTCCGTTTTTTGGAGAGCTGGTAGAGTTTATGAGCAGCGGCCCCTGTGTGCCGATGATTCTGGAAAAGGAGAATGCCATTGCCGATTTTCGTGAACTGATTGGTGCTACCAATCCCGCTGAGGCAGAAAAAGGAACCATTCGGGCCGATTTTGCCGACAGCTTGGGTGAAAATATCGTGCACGGTTCCGACTCCGTTGAAAACGGAAAAATTGAAGCAGCCTACTTTTTCCCTGAATCGGACGTAGTGGCCAACCTGGCCTGATTATGAGCCGGTATTGTGGCTCAGAATTATGAGTAGTCAAAAAGCCGAAGGAGAGATCTCCTTCGGCTTTTTTTATGGCTGCTTCAAATCGATAGGATTGACACGCAGTGGTGAGGGAAATCAGAACGGGTTGGCAAGCCGGATAAATTTATCTATTCTAAAACGAATCCCCGGCCGTCTGTTTTTTTGGATGAAGTACATAAACAAGACATCGTTTATCTGACCGTATTAACCCATGAGAGCTTACCGTAAAAACCGGAATGATTGTCGAACGCTGAACATTCGTAAAACCTGTAGCGTGCGGCACAACCTGTTTGTTTTTCCCAAGCCTCGGTTTCATCATAGTAAGTCTGTATATCGGAGATTACTGTCTGTTCTATCGGTAAGTCTGCTGTTTCTGGGCTGTTCACAGGAGCCGGCGGCGGAGCGTGTTCAGGACAGGGAGGCGGCCGATCACATCCGGCTTCTTGAGGAGATTCCCGAACACGTTCTGGAGGTGGAGAATCTGACTGTTTATCCGGGAGATTCAGAGCCGATGTACCGCATGGAACTGATTCCGGAGGTGAGGTTTGACGATGCAGACGGGCCCTATCTGTTCAGAGTTCTTGGTTCCGTTGTGGACGACCGTAATCAGGTGGTTGTTTGGGGTACAAATACATCCTACGAGCAGTCTCTGCACGCTTATACCACGGAAGGCACGCACCTTGCCCGGATCGGCAGGCAGGGAGAAGGCCCGGGGGAATATAGGACTATTGTTGGGCTATTTGTAAAAGGGTCTACACTGTTCGTGGTAGACGCCACCAATTCGCGCCTCAATGAATATGCCACTGCCGATTTCTCTGTGCTGCGTTCCACACATATCGAGCAGTGGGACAGTGGCGATGGCTATAGGTTTGGATATGTATGGCCAAGAAGTGACGGTCATTACTGGCTGCAATTTACGGATCCACGAACTACGCTCGGCAGACTCTCGGCCCGCTTTCAGATCATGGATCGGGAGGGAAACAGCGTACAAGATCCATCGCTCACCATTCCCGGCAGCTTTAGAATTCAGGTTGGGGAGTCGATGCGCCCGATCATGCCGCTATCGTTTCTGGGCAGAACCGTGCAAACGTTTTCCGGTAAAGATGAATTATATACCGCCTGGAGCCAGGATTTTTTAATCCGAAGGTACGATGCAAATGGCGTCTACCAATCCGCTTTTTACTATCCCATCCGAGGCTTGCCGTTCAATCTTGAAGAGCACACGGAGTCCAACATATTCAGCCCCTCCACACGCGATATAGAGAGGGCGTTTGCCGCGATCGATCAGGAGCTGCCGGAAACCGGTCCGGTGGTGGATATGCTGATGGTTGACGACGAAAGCAGGATCTGGGCCGCGGTGCCGATGGATGGACGCCGGGAGATGGTGGAATGGTGGATTCTTGAGCAATCGGGCGAACTGCTGGCGAAGCTACAGCGCCCGGTGGCCCATCGCATCTTCGATATCAAAGACGGGTACCTGTACGGCAAGGAGGTTGATGAGGAGACGGGTGAAGAGGTTTTGGTGAAGTACCGGATGGAATTCAGGAAGGCGCGATGAACTCAAATAACGATACATGTACTGCCGGGGCACCAAAAGCCGCAAAGATGGATTAACTCGAAAATACTGCACCATGAGATATACTGTGGCAAGCACCGTTCTGTTCATGTTTATGTTGGCCGTTGGATGTGATTCCAATGACCCATTGGAAAGAGAACCGGACGTTATGTTACTGGAAGAGTATAAAACAGTGATTTCGTTTGACGATCACGTATTGGGTTCACCGGCAATCCTCAAATACAACGACGCACATCTGTTTGTGTATGATTCTCAGTTAAAGAAGGTGCTAAAAATAGATCTTCAGGGTACCGTAGTGAATGAATATGGCGGGGAAGGCCGCGGCCCCGGGGAATTTGTGGGTGTTTCCGATTTCTTTTTGGCAGATGGGGAACTGTACATTGTGGATCTCAATCAGTTTTTGATTCACGTGTTTGAACAGGAAGGCCGTTTTAACTCCTCGTTCGCGTTCACCCCACCGGCGAACAGGCTGCCTCCGCCCGCTCCGCTTCCACCCACCCCGCCCCATATTGAACGCTTTGTGGGATCTGCATTTATGTACAATTTTGATAA
The DNA here is from genome assembly GCA_047921075.1 of Balneolaceae bacterium. GTDB lineage: Bacteria > Bacteroidota > Rhodothermia > Balneolales > Balneolaceae > JBLRWS01. The sequence continues at coordinate 13,816 of JBLRWS010000030.1, forward strand.
TCAAACTCATGTAACTCCGGGTGGTGATGTTCTTCTGCCGGTGGCATCTGCTCCCGATGCCACGGTTTTATACGAAGTAAACGACCGGCAGGGGAATGTACATGCATCCATTGGTAACGTACCGGAGAGGGATCGATTTACTGTGGATTTCCGCGACTACAGAAGCGCTATTGCCAACCGCGAAGTGCCGGCTGTTTCCAGGTTGAACACGTTTTTGGTAAGGGACAAATCGAACCCGAAAGAGTATTTTTTGATCTACAGTGCCATTCCAAAAATTGAAAAATATAATCTCTCTGGTGCCAAATTGTGGGAAACAGAGATTCCGCTAAATCAGGAGATCGAATCCGTCGAGAGGTTCTTTTATGAGTCAGCCGATTACATTTTGGACATTGTGGATATGATTATCCCGCTCAGAAAATACAGGGCCGGTGTAAGTAGCCGAAACGGTGAGCTGTATCTTGCTACACACGCCTATTCTGAAGATGATAAGAGGCTGACCCTGCACCACTTTTCGGGCTCTGGTGTGTTACAGAGAAGAATTCAACTGACATCAGACACCGCGTTTTTACCGATTTTTGATGTAGACCACGCGGCCGGCACGCTGTTTATTGCAACGGAAGATGCGGAGATCCGGGCCTATCGCATGCCGTGACGTGCCGCATCTGAGCAGAGATGTAGATTTGTGGGGCGTCGCCTTACCATAGGGGAGAACGAAACACAGATTGCCCCCGAAAGGCGTGGCTGCACTGCCTACACCTTCTTAAACACCGCAATTGCATTATGTCCGCCAAAGCCGAAGTTATTGCTCATGGAGGCGCGTACCGTGGTTTCGCGGGCGTCGCCGAGTACAATATCGATGCGCTCCGGTATTTTGGGGTCGATGGTCTCGGTATTGATGGTAGGCGGGATGATGTTGTGCTTCACAGAGAGTGCCGAGAGCACGGCTTCGGCCGCCCCTGCGGCACCCAGCAGGTGACCGGTCATCGACTTGGTACCGCTGATGACGGGACGTTTGTCCGACTTTTCATAGAGTTTATTGATGGCGATGGTTTCGCTGATATCGCCAACCGGTGTGGAGGTGGAATGGGTATTGATGTAATCCACATCATCGGGGCTGAGGCCGGCTTCTTCAAGGGCAAGCTGCATTCCTTTCAGTGCCCCCACACCCTCGGGATGGGTTGCTGTAAGGTGATAGGCATCGGCGGTCATGGCCGCACCCACAACTTCGGCATAGATGTTGGCACCCCGTGCTTTGGCGTGCTCATACTCTTCCAGCACCAGTGCACAAGCTCCTTCACCCATCACAAAGCCGTCGCGATCGGGGTCAAATGGCCGCGATGCGGTCTTGGGAGATTCGTTTCGGGTGCTCATCGCTTTCATAGCGGTAAACCCACCGATGGTTGCTTCGGTAACGGGCGCTTCGGACCCGCCGGTAATCACCGCCTTTACCTTGCCGAGCCGAATGTAGTTAAACGCATCCATAATGGCTGTGTTTGAACTGGCACAGGCGCTAATGGTGGTGTAATTCATCCCCATCAGGCCAAACTTCATGGAGATCATACCTGAAGCCATATTGGGAATCAGGCGGGGCACAAAGAACGGGCTGAACCGCGGATTGTAACCTCCCAGTGTATACTGTTTTACCTCATCTTCGAAGGTGCCCATGCCGCCCTGTCCGGTTCCCCATATCACGCCAAAGTCGAACGGATCTACCCGCCCGATGTCGATACCTGCATCTGCCCACGCCTCGGCCGCGGCATACAACCCGTACTGCGTAAATGGATCGGAGCGTTTCATCTCGTTACGATCCACATACTTGCTTAGGTCCACATCATTAAGCTGACAGGCAAAATGGGTCCGGAAACGGGAGGGGTCAAAACGGGTGATGGGAGTTGCTCCGCTGACGCCATCAACTGCATTTTTCCAGAAAGTGTTGGTGTCGTTGCCAAGAGGAGTAAGCGATCCGAGGCCGGTAATAACTACACGAGGTGCATTCATGATAAGGGGTAATCGTAAGAGTTAAGTATCTGATAGACAAATGCCAATCATTCAAAGCATTCTAAAATAGCAACTTCTGCAGACAATGTCGTATGCCAATGCAGGATGTTAAAAATTGGTGAAGATTGGCAGAACCTGTATCTCCGTGCGCTGATGACAATCAGCCTTTCAGAATGCCGTACGAACCGACCTTTTCACAGACTCCGAGGTGCCATTCCGCTGCGGCCCGGCATGGCTAATGGGTCGGCTCACGGTACGGTTACCTGTGGTCAGAGCACTTCACTAAGCGATTGTTCGCTCTTGCGGTGGCGATGCATTCGATCAACCCACGCCGCGGTTTCACTGAGTGTAAGTGTGCCGGTAATATTGGTTCCGTGGTGGGGTTCTACATGAATTTCTCCACGGTAGTTTGGCAGCTCCGGTCCCCGGTTTTCGAGTGCCCGGAGTTTGCCGGCAAAAGCGTATGCGGCCGATTGGGGGGTGGAGCACGATACCGGTGGGTTGCCATTTCCCTGCAGCAGATAACCTTCCAGCGGGAACGAGGGATCGGGATAGCCGTGCCAGTGCGAAATGGAAAGGCCCTGTTTGGCCAGCACATCCGGAAACGGGGAGTTGGAACCGGTACCGGCTAAAATACTTGCCGCAATTACATTTCCCACGGCGTGAGCAAGAATGGCATAGGTGTCGTACGATGGATTGCAAGAGCCGGCCGGTACACCTTTTGGAGTATCAATGGTGATGGAGCCCTTGTGCAGGCCAAAACGCAAAATATCCGTGGCGCCATTCAGGTCGGTTTTGTTACATCCCGAACGGGTTGAGAGCAGCCAGATATCGGGAATAACAACCGCCCAATCACGCCCAAACATCGGGATACGGGCATGGGTGGTCCCATCAATTTCGGTAAACTGCCATGGGCCCAGGCCTGCTGAACGAACCGATGGTTTTGCCTCTTCCAAAGGGATCGCTCTCTCCCACGATGCGGGAAGCTGCTGCGCCAGAAAACCATAGCTCATTCCGGTGCGGTTGTCCAGATAACGTGCCACAATCCGGCGATGAAAATCGTCCCTGTATGAAATGCTATCCAGTGAGGTATGCGCCAGCATCAGGCCATTGGCCTTCCAAATGGCAGCGGCATCCATGAACTCGTTGATGTACGGTTCGTATCCGTCAGCAACCGCGTCGAGCACTCCTTCGCGATAGCGAATCAACTCTTTATCAGGCGGTTTTACCTGAGCGGAGAGTTTCGGTACCAGCGCATGAAGCACATCCTCTTCGGGCGATGTCCAGTTCCCGCACCGTATGATTGCGCCGTTCATGGTGCAAATCGTCCAGCGGTCGGGCTCCACAAACACCGGTAAATGGGAAAGATTATAAGTGAGCACGCCGATGATGGTATCGAGCGTTTCCTGAAGGGTAGGATTTTGCCGGATGGGAGGCTGCTGGTCGATCAGTGTAATGATCGGATTATGATACAGCGTTGAAACGGAACGCATAGCCAGATTCTGTACGTCCTCCTCAGCCTGCTCGATAACGACGATGCCGGAAGCAACCTTCCCATCGTCATTCAGCGCATCGTTGTAGGGTATAATCGCAGCCCCGCTATGTAGCAGTGCACTTCGCAGTGCCTGGCTGAACCGGTTTAGCCGCTCGGATTCATTGCTTGGGGGTTTGAACGTTACGGTGAGCTCATGGGCCATCTCCTTTTCAGTTAAAGGAATGGTCTCGTCGATTTGCAGAAGCTCCAGAATAAGTTTTGCGCTTTCCATAAGACAGGTTGTGCTGATTTTTTTTGTTGATCATAAAAACCTGAAAAACCCGCTTACAATCAAGAAAAAAAGGAGCGATACATGAAATGAGCGGCGGGTGGATGATTGCCCCTTCTCTAACGTATGCCTTCTGGCCCGGTTATGAATACCGCGGATTGAAACGTGCTGCGTTGATGATAGACCACAAATGTATGATCCATCCGAGCAGTACCACCCATAACAGTGCGGCCATTACAAACATGAACGCTGCCAGGAGTAGACGCCCCTGCAGCAGCTGCCCCAGTCCGGGAATGAAAAAACTTGCGAGTGCGGCCAATACATTACCGCCTGATCCTTGTCCAGCCATCGGTTCTCTTTTTGTTGCGATTTGGTTATCCTACGTACGACATCACAAATTGTTCAGGAAAATAGTAACCCCTCGTTATGAAAACCAAAGAGTGCCCCGGCTGTGCGATGGATGTGGATGCCGATGCGGATGAGTGCCCCATTTGCAGCTACGACTTTCCGCGCCAATCACCGGCAACAAAGGGGATAGCGCTGCTGCTGGTGGTGCTTCTGATCGTCTGGCTTCTCTGGTAGCGCTTCTGTTATAAAATGGGTTAAATCGTTTCTCAGAACTGTATTTCAGTCCATTTCTTTGTATTTTTGGGTCAGAAATAATACAGACGAATGACCTATTTAGCATTTGCACTCAAAGAGAGGCGGTTGTTATCGTTTGCCGTGTCGCTCACCTTTTTTTCGAGCTTTGGCCAGACGTTTTTGATCTCCCTTTTTGTCCCGTTCTTTCTGGGTGCTTTTCATCTTACAAACGCCACATTTGGTACACTCTATTCGGCGGCTACACTTCTCAGTGCCTTTATGCTGCCGTATCTGGGCCAGATGATTGACCGTATATCGCTGCGAAATTACAGCCTGGCGGTAGCCGGGGCGTTGGTGGCTGCAGCGTTATTGATGGCAGCAGCGTGGCATATAGCGATACTGTTCTTGGCGCTGGTGCTGTTGCGGTTAGCCGGTCAGGGGCTGTCGGGGCACACGGCGCAAACCGCCATGGCCCGCTATTATGATCACCATCGCGGCAAGGCGCTCAGTATTTCCAATCTGGGGTATCCGATGGGCGAAGGAGTACTGCCCATCGCTATTGCCGGACTTCTTGCGTTGGTGCACTGGCGCGTAAGCTGGCTCATTATCGCGGGATGTATCGCTTTTTTGTTGATTCCCGCCTTGTGGGCACTGGTGCGGAACGATGCCCGCACTCATCACACCGGGGAAGAAGCGGACCGCGACGGTTCGGCGTGGGACGACTATCGCCTCGTTTTCTCTGAGTCGCGTTTGCCGTTTATCCTTCCCGCTATTTTGCTGCCCCCATTCTGGATTACCGGAATTTTTCTCTATCAGGTTTCGACCGCTGAACAGCTTGGATGGAGTGCAGCGCTTATTGCATCGGCCTTTGTGGCGTTTGCCGTGGCGCGCATTGTATTTGGCTTGATCGCCGGACCGCTGGTAGACCGGTTCACCGCTCAAAAAGTATTCCCTTTTCTGCTGCTGCCGATGATTGGCGGGTTACTGATCGGAGCCGCATTTTCGGCGGCTTGGGCGGCATTTCTCTATATGGCGCTCTTTGGCGTTACCATGGGCTTTGCCGGCACCATTAAATCGGCCCTCTGGGCAGAGATGTTTGGTGTGGAGCGCATAGGCACGGTACGCAGCCTCTTCTCTTCGTTGATGGTGTTTGCTACCGCAGTGAGCCCGATGCTGGTAGGGTGGATGCTCGATTCCGGCACCGATATTGTAACGATATTGTACTACGCTGCCGTCACCTCACTGGCCGGCGCACTTCTCTCTTTCCGTCTGTTTAAATCGTAGCTGGCCCGGCCGCCGGACTTGCTTGGGGGGGAATGTATTTGCAGAACTCCCTGTTGCATTAAGTGAAACTCACACAAACAAATCCAATGACACATGAAAGCAGCACAGATTTCGAAAGCCGGAGCCGATTTTGAACTGGTTGATCTCCCCAAACCCGAACCCGCCGCCGATGAGGTTCTCATCAAAATAGAAGCGTGCGGTATTTGCCACAGCGACGCCTTTGTAAAAGACGGACTGTTTCCCGGGATTGAATATCCCCGTGTGCCGGGCCACGAAGTGGTGGGTACCATTGAATTGACCGGCAGTGATGTGTCTATGTGGCAAACCGGCGCACGGGTGGGTGTGGGATGGCACGGCGGCCACTGTTTTACATGCGATCCGTGCCGAAACGGTGATTTTATCAATTGTCAAAACGGCAAAATTTCGGGCATTTCCTACAATGGCGGTTATGCCGAATATATGGTCGCTCCGCAGGAAGCGATTGCCGCCGTACCCGACGAGCTTTCATCGGCAGAAGCCGCTCCGCTGCTCTGTGCCGGTATCACAACATTTAACAGCATCCGGAATGCGGGTGCAAAACCGGGCGACCTTGTGGCCGTGCAAGGTATAGGCGGTCTGGGCCATCTTGCCGTACAATACGCAGCCAAGATGGGATATCGTGTGGCAGCCATCTCCACCAGCAACGACAAGAAGTCGCTGGCGCTTGAGTTGGGCGCCCATCACTTTATTAACGCCAAGGAGCAGGATGCGGCCGAAGAGCTTCAAAACCTGGGCGGTGCCCGGCTGATTGTGGCCACAGCCCCCAATTCGGCGGCCATTAGCAGCGTTGTTGGCGGCCTCGGCGTGGATGGCAACCTTCTGATTCTTGCAGCAACCGGCGAAGCGGTGGAAGTATCGCCGCTTTCCCTGATCATGGGGCGCAAAAGCGTGTCAGGCTGGCCAAGCGGTACCGCGCGCGATTCGGAAGATACGCTCAACTTTAGCGCGCTCACAGGCACCAAACCGCTGATCGAAACCTACCCGCTCGAAAAAGTAGCCGAAGCGTACGATCGAATGATCAATAATGAAGCGCGGTTTCGTGTGGTTTTAACCATGAACCAATGAACGGCCGGCCATTGTTGCAGGTTTCATACTTGACACGGCTGACGGTTCGTTGTAGACTCTTGCAGATAACAAAATCATGAATCGCTATGGTAAAATGGCTCACACTAACAACAGCTCTGGTGGCAACAATGGCAGCTTCTGCTAATGCACAAAATCAACAGAACGAATACGAAGAAGCCACATTTGGAGCGGGATGCTTCTGGTGTGTGGAGGCGATTTATCAACGGGTGACCGGCGTGGTGGCGGTGGAGTCGGGCTATGCCGGCGGCCACGTTCAAGACCCAGCGTATCATGACGTGATTACCGGCCGCACCGGCCATGCTGAGGTAGCACGCGTCACCTTCGATCCCTCCGTAATAAGTTTTGAAGAGCTGCTGGAAGTTTTCTGGCACACTCACGATCCCACAACACTGAACCGGCAGGGCGCCGATATCGGTACGCAGTATCGATCGGCTATTTTTTATCATACCTTCGAGCAGAAACAGATTGCGGAAGCATCACTAAAAAAAACGGACGAATCGGGTTTGTGGGCCGATCCGATCGTGACCGAAATCACGCCCCTAAGCAACTACAGCACGGCGGAAGATTACCATCAAAACTACTTTAACAACAACCCAAATGCCGGTTATTGCTCTATTGTAATCGCGCCAAAGGTGCAAAAGTTTAAAGCCGATTTTCCGCATCTGCTGCAAGATTCACTGGAAGAATAAACGAAAACACACCATGATTTTACGAACATTATTTAGCATCACAATTATCGCCGGCTTGATTCTGACTCTTGCCGTTCATTCGCAGGCTCAGCAGCGCACCACCGACCGGGTGTGGCAAAGCCCCAATGCGGCGGTGAACCAAACCATCGGGTTGACGGAAGTATCACTGACATACGGCCGCCCGAGTGTTCGGGATCGCGAGGTTTTTGGAAGCCTGGTGCCGTTTGATCAGGTCTGGCGCACAGGAGCCAACGAGTCGACCGCCATCACGTTTTCGGATGATGTGCGTCTGGAAGGCCACCATGTGGAGGCCGGAACCTATTCGCTGTTTACCATTCCCGGTGAGGAGTCGTGGACCATCATCATCAACGACCGGCTGGTGTGGGGGAATCGGCATGATGAATCGGCCGATGTGGTTCGATTTGAGGTGGAGCCTGAAAACTCCCACTTTATGGAGCAGATGATGATCTATTTCGAAAACATCACACCCGATCATGCTGATCTGGTGATTCACTGGGATACCACCAAGGTACCCATCCGTATTGAGCCGGTAGCAGAAGAATAATATAACATGCCACGGTTGCAACTGATCCGAATGTTGGATAGCTTTGCGGCCTCTTACTGACCAACTAAGGTTGGGGGTGCTTGCAAGGGCTGAGATTATACCCCGAGAACCTGAACCGGATAATGCCGGCGAAGGGAAACCTGGACGATGCTTCGTGCATTCTATGTTTCTATTGCCCACCGAAGCAAGTTGCTCCTGCCGTAACCCGAAAGGATTACCATGCAAGCAACACGATTTACCGCCGCATTGCGGCACACAATGTACCTTTTCACACTTTTTCTGTTCGCCGGGGCTGTGGCTATCTTGCCCGCAACGCTGACAGCACAAACAGTATCCGGCACGGTGTATGATGCTGAAACCGGCAACCCGTTGCCCGGTGCAGCCGTGTTACAGGCCGATACCCAAAATGGCACATTTACCGACAGCCGCGGCTCTTTTACACTCACCCTGCGATCGCCCGGCAGCCAAAGCCTTCAGGTTCGCTTTATCGGCTACGAGCCGCAAACCATCTTGCTGGAAGGGCAAGATCTGAGCCGGCTTTCCATTACCCTGGAGCCGGGAGCCGCATGGAGCGAAGCGGTTTTTGTGGAGGATGTCCGAGCCCGGCAGCGCTCGCCATTTACCCAAACCACCGTACCCAAAGCGCTGATTGATCGTGATAATGTGGGGCAGGATCCCATTTTTACCCTGGAGCGGCTCACCCCCTCGGTGCTTACCCATTCCGACTCCGGTACCCGTTTCGCCAACTACAGTTATATGCGGCTGCGCGGGATGGATCAATCGCGCATCAACATGACGTTGAACGGTATTCCGCTGAACGATATGATTGATCAGGGGGTCTTTTTCTCCAACTTCAACGATTTTGGCAACAGTATTCAGTCGGTGCAAGTGCAGCGCGGCGTGGGTACCAGCACCAACGGCACGGCCTCCTATGCCGGCTCGGTCAATTTTGAATCGCAGAACATCACAATGGATGAACCCACTGCCAACCTGAAACTTGCCGGTGGGGCGTTTAACTCCTACCGGGTAAGCAGCGAGGTGCAGACCGGCGCAATGGGTAATTTCGGATTCTATACACGGTTCAGCCAGACCGAATCGGACGGTTACCGCTTCAACTCCGGCTCCGAGGCGACCTCGTTCTTCGTGACAGGCGGCTACTTTGGCGAGCGTGATATCGTAAAAGTGACCGCCTTTTCGGGACGCACAAAAAATGAGTTGGCGTATACCCCGGTACCCATCGATGATATCCGGAACGAGCCGCGAACCAATACCTTGTCGCCAAACGACGAAGATGATTTCAGCCAGGAGTTTCTGCAGCTGCAATACGGGCGACAGCTTTCTGACCGCCTGCAGCTTACAACCTCACTCTATTACGGCGGAGCAGGCGGGGATTTCCCGGTCGGTTTTCCGGACGGTGACGGCAATTTTGTACAGCAGGTCTTTGCATTGGAAAATGATCACTATGGCCTGCTGAGCAGCGCTCAATATGCCGATGGCGGCGGGTTTGAAATCTCGGGCGGCATCCATGCCTATCGGTTCGACCGCATCAACGAAGAGTGGTTTTCGCCGGAATCGGAGAACCCGTTTTACAGCGATTCATCTCAAAAGGATGAGTTCAGCGCATTCGTGAAATCATCGGTCCGCCTGGGAGATGTGGAGTTGTACGGGGATGTTCAGTTTCGGGCCATCTGGCTGCGGCTGCGCCCCGACCTTGCGTTCTTACAAGCCGGTGGGGTGAACCCACAAAACGCCTCCATTCCTACGCGGGAGTGGACGTTTTTGAGTCCCAAAGCGGGGGTAACCTGGTTTTTGTCGGACCGGGTGAACCTCTACACATCGTTTGGCCGAAGCGGCCGTGAACCGACCCGTCAGGATATTCTCGGGGCGGTAAACATCAACCCGTCCAACCTCGCCATTGCACAAGATAGCCGCTCGGTTCGGGCCGAGTTTGTGAACAATCTGGAGGGGGGAGTGCGCTTTCAAACGTCCCGTTTTGATGGCAAATTGAACGGATTTTATATGCAGTTCCGTAATGAAATTTCGCCCACCGGCGATTTTATTCCCGAAGGGTTTGTGCAGATTCGTGAGAACATCCGCCGCAGCAATCGTACCGGTGTGGAGGCAGAGTGGACAGCCACTCTTCACAATCGGCTTACGTTTTCCGGAAATGCCACCTGGATGACCTCCAACGTAGAGGAGTTCTCGCCCGGAGGCAGCGGCGATGTCTTTTTTGATCGCGAGGCGATATTGACACCCAACTGGCTTTTCAACGGTACGCTTACCGCCGGTGTGGTTTCGTGGGCCGATGTGGAGCTGACCGGCCGCTACATGGGAGAGGCGTTTCTGGAGCTGACCAACCGGCCCGACCTGGTGCTGCCATCGTTTTTTGTGACCGACCTGGGCGTGCATACAACCCTTACGCAGCGCATTTCGGCTTCGGCTGTGCTGCATAATCTGTTCGACAAGCTCTACTTTACCAACGGCGCTCCCGTGGATGCCAATTTCGACGGCATGGCCAATACGCCCGGTTTTATCGTGCAGCCTCCCCGGCACCTGTTTGTGGAGTTGAGTGTGCGGCTATAACGATTCAGAGAACGATATCCATCACCCAAAAACCAACCAACCATGACCACAATCGACAACGACGCTAAAAAAATTGCAGGGTGCAGCTTTTCGGTCTACCCAATGGCCGACCGCTTTGCCCCGCTTATTCTGGATGCGCTTGATAAGGTAAACCGCTCCAAAGTGTGGATGCAGACCGACAGCGTGAGTACCATTGTGCGCGGGCGTATTCCTCACATTTTTGATGTAACAAGTGCCATTTTCCTCGACATCGCATCAACCGGCGCGCACACCGTATATAGCGCCACCTTTTCCATCGGCTGCCCCGGCGATACAGAGGGACACGCCTACATGGCTGAAGATGAGCACGTGATGAACGAAGCTTTTGCAGCGGAGCGCGACCAGCAGGTAACGGCCAAGTTTGCGCTCTACCCGATGGGGGGCGGCAACTATATGGATACCATCTACGAGCAGATTGAGGCGATGAAAACGGAAGGAGTGGAGGTAGAACTGACCCATTACGAAACGATTCTTCGCGGCAAGGCAAGCGATCTGTTCCGCGGGTTGCAACGGGTGTTTGCGGCTACCGATAAGGCGGGTTCAACACACACGGTGATGACCGTAACGGTGTCGGCCAACAGTCCTTCCGAATCGTAACGCTCCCGTAGTTAGAGTGTGAATGTGTGGGGGAAAGGTGCTATTTTGGGGCCGTGGTACAGCCGTAAACGTTACCCCCTTCACACACTAACATTCCTATGTCCGATTCTTTACGCCGCCCGGTTCAGTTTTGCGCCGTTTCTCTTTTTTTGTGGATGGCTGCCTGGGGGTGCACCTCCGGTCAAACGGAGCGGGAAGCGCAGCCTGCATCCCTTGAAAATGATGTGCAGTGGCTCTCACAGCCCGATCTGAAAGGCCGTCTTGCCGGTTCGGAAGGGGAGGCGAAGGCCGCCAACTACATATCAGATCGGTTTCTTGAATCAGGGCTCGCTCCGGCCGGTGAGGATGGTACGTTTCTGCAGCTTTTTACCCTTTCCGGACCCATGGCCCAGGCGATGGATGCCGAGGGTACGCTGGCCCGGAATGTAGCGGGTGCACTTCGGCCTCTTCAGGAAGATGACGAGGTTATCATTGTGGGTGCCCATTACGACTCGCAGGGGATGGGGGGCATCATTTCGATGGATCATGAGAGCGGGGAGCAGCTTCACCCCGGGGCCGATGATAACGCCTCGGGTACCGCTGTGTTGATGGAACTTGCCCGACAGTTTAGCGCAAAACCGATCGATAAAAATATTCTGTTTGTGGCATTCTCGGGTGAAGAGCTCGGCCTGCTTGGATCGCGCCATTTTGTACGCAATATGGATCTGCGCTCCGACCGGATTGTGGCGATGATCAACCTCGATATGGTGGGGCGGATGGAAGGGAATGAGCTTACGATCTTTGGCACGGAAAGCGCGGAGTTGTGGAGCACGATTTTGGATCAGGCCCCCGATGATACACTTCGTATTGAACGTGTGCCATCGGGATCAGGAGCAAGTGATCATACCTCATTCTTCGAGGCCGGCATTCCCGTGCTGCACTATTTTACCGGGATTCATCCACAGTATCATCGGCCGGAAGATACCGTTGATCTGCTGAATGTGGCCGGAATGCACGCTATTGCCCGCCATGTTTCGGGCGTTATTCGGGAGCTCGACACGGTCTCTGCTTCTGATATGGAGTTTGCCGGTACCGCCCGCCGACAAAGCCCACCCATGGATTTTGACGGCCCTACACTTGGGGTGCTGCCCGATTACAGTTTTGGAGGAGATGGATTCCGCATTGACGGAGTGCAACCGGGAAGCGCTGCCGACCGTGCCGGCTTGCTGGCGGGTGATGTGATTGTGCGCATTGGCGGCAATCGCGTTGGCGATATTTATGGATACATGGAGGCCCTAAATCGGTTCTCGGCCGGCGATCAGACCGTTATTCGCATCCGGCGCAACGGGACGGAAGAATCGGTTGATGTGCAATTTTAATCAAATCTAAAAATGGGAGCGGTGATGGGGAAAATGACGAACGGGACAACAAAAAGCAGCGGGAAAGGAGAGCCAACAATTACCGGAATGATTCCGCGACTGGCACTGCTGCTGATGGCCGGGTGGCTGGCTGTAGCCTGCGGCGATACACATGAACTGCGTCCACTGCCGGGCCATGCACAGGCCATTTCGATGCTGGGGGATACGCTGTACAAACCGGAGCTGACACCCGAAGAGTTTGACCGGCATAACGCCAACCTGCTGGAAGCGGTGAGCAATTACCGCATGGACCCCGAAGAGCCGGATCATTTGATCTGGCTGGGGCGGCGAACGGCCTATTTGGGCGAGTATCGCGAGGCGGTGCGCGTGTTTGGCGAGGGTATATTCAAACATCCGGATGAACCACGCCTCTACCGCCATCGTGGCCACCGGTACATCACACTGCGACTGTTCGACCGCGCCATTGCCGATTTCGAAGCCGCCGAACAGCTGATGCGTAATCGTCCCGATGCCGTAGAACCCGATGGCCTGCCCAACGAATTAAATCAGCCCACAAGCACACTCAAATCGAACGTGTGGTATCACAAAGGGCTGGCCCATTATTTGAAAGGGGATTATTCCTCCGCTGTCGATTCGTACGAAAAAGCACTGACCCTGGAGCTGACGGATGATATGCGCATCGCGACGCTCTACTGGTATTACATGGCGTTGAAGCGAAACGGCAACGATGAGCTGGCCGGTGAAATAATCCGCGACATTACTCCCGATCTGGAGCTGATCGAAAACGAGGTGTACCTGAACCTGCTGCTGGTTTTCAACGGTGTGTTTGACGCGGAGCGGCTTATGTTGAATGATGGGGATGCGTTATCAAACGCTACCATGGGCTACGGACTCGGAAACTGGCACTATATGAACGGACGTGAGGAGCGGGCGTTCGAAATCTGGGAGCAGGTGCTGGATGGGGGCAACTGGCCCGCCTTTGGCTACATTGCCGCCGAAGCGGAGGTGGCGATGGTTTCGGGGGTGGAGTGGTGAGTAGTGAGTAGTGAGTATTGAGTATTGAGTAGTGAGTGGGGAGATTTTTGGCGATGGTAAAATGGGTGTCAATATGGTAATGGGCGTATCTTCTTCAACAATTTTATCTTTTTCGCGGCCCTTACCCATTCTCAAAGAACTCGATTCGTCCTGCTACTTCTTCCCATTTTGAAAGCAGCTCGCCCAACTCCTGCTTGATCGATTCATATTCGAGGGAGATTTCTTTGACCGTCTCCGGGTCATCATAAAAAGTGCTGTCTGCCATCGTTGTTTCAATCTCTTCTTTGCGTGTTTCAAGCTCTTCGATGGATGATTCGATGGAGGCGAGCCGTTTTTTAAGAGGTTTCACTTTGGCAGAAAGTGCATTACGGCGTTCCGCTTCGAGGCGACGCTGCTCTTTACGGCTGAGTCCGTTGTCAGCTTGTTGTGATGATTGGGCATCATTTGCTTGCTCTTCGTTACGCTCTTCCTGCTTTTTGCTCAGGTAATAACTCACATTGCCGAGCCAGGTCTTAATATATCCCGGTTGTATTTCGAGGGTTTTGTTCACAATGGGGTCCAGAAAATCGCGGTCGTGCGATACGATCATGAGTGTACCATCAAACTGTATCAGTGCTTGTTGCAGGATGGTTTTCGACTGCATATCCAGGTGATTTGTCGGCTCATCAAAGATGAGGAAATTTCCGGGCGAGAGCAGCATTTTGGCCAGGGCCACACGGCTTTTCTCACCGCCGGAGAGCACTTTTACCGGTTTGTGTACATCATCACCGGTAAACAGAAACGATCCCAATATGGTGCGAAGCCGGGTTTCGCTGGCATCAGATCCGGCACTTTGCAGTTCTTCAAGCGGGGTGGCGCCGGGCTGCAGCTCCTCTGATTGATGCTGGGCAAAGTAGCCGCAGGTTACATTATACCCAAGTTCCCGTTTGCCATCGGTTAAGGGCTCCTCGCCGGCCAGAATTCGTATGAGTGTTGATTTTCCGGCTCCGTTGGGTCCCACCACGGCAATCTTATCCCCTCGTTCTACTTCGTAATCCATCCCGTCAAATACGGTGTGGTCGCCATATTTTTTTACAAGCTGTTGAAGCTTAATCACCACTTGTCCCGATCGCTCCGGAGGCGGAAAATGGAATGCAATATCGGCCTGCTCTTCGTCCAGCTCAATTTCGTCCAGCTTTTCGAGCTGTTTGATGCGGCTTTGAACCTGCTTCGCTTTGGTGGCTTTGTAGCGGAATCGATCAATAAATTCCTGTGTCTGTTTGATCTCTTTTTGCTGGTTTTCGTACTTCTTTTTGAGAAGCTCTTTCTGTTCGGCTGCTTTTTTCTCGTAAAAGGTGTAGTTGCCGGCAAAATCGTCCAGCTCACCGCTTCGCAGAGCCAGTGTACGTTTGGTAACCGTATCAAGAAAGGCGCGGTCGTGCGATACGATGATGACCGCTCCCTCATACTGAATCAAAAAGTTTTCGATCCATTGCAGCGATTCAATATCCAGGTGGTTGGTCGGCTCATCAAGCAGCAGGTAGGTGGGGCGGGTGAGCAGCAATTTGGTAAGGGCAATACGCATCAACCATCCCCCGCTAAATTCATGCACGGGGCGGGTCAGGTCTGCTTTTGAAAAGCCGAGACCGCTGAGCATCCGTTCAATATCAGAAGGCAGCGCATACGCTCCATGTTGTTCCAGCGCGGTTTGGGTGGCGCCGAATGCCTCGAGTGCATCGGTATGTTCGCGGCTGCCTGGTGTGAGCGTTTCCAGTTTTTGTTGTAAATGAGCGGCCTTGCTGCGCAGCTCCAGAACATGGGGAAAGGCGCGTTCGGTCTCCTCAAAAACGGTCAGGTTCTCGCCCGGCTCCACCCCATCTTGCGGCAGATAGCCCACCGTGGTGTCGTTACTCATCTTGATGGTGCCGGAATCGGGCACCACCTCGCCGGCAATCACCTTTAGAAGGGTCGATTTACCCGCGCCGTTCGGACCAACAAGCCCGATCCGTTCTCCCGGATTGATGATGGTGCTAAGCGATTTAAAAAGCGGGCGTTCCCCAAAATGGAGAGAGATGTTTTGAAGCTGAAGCAACGGGCAGGGGTTAGGATGTTAGCATTTGCTCGGTTATTTTTAAGCCGAAAACAGACCGGCATGCCGGCCGGTTGCAGTAAAAATACCAAGGATCGGTACCCCATAAAAACAAACCTGATGATCAATTTGAAAAAAACATGGTTTGGGCTGTTGATGAGTGTTTTTGTTCTCTCATGCGGCTCTGAATTTCAACAGCCGGCGTTTGAGCTGGGCATGAACAATCCGGCCGAAACCGGCACGCGCTATCCCGCTCTGCATGCGCACAAAGACGGGCGCATAACCATGAGCTGGCTGATGAGTATTGAAGAACGCCTCTTTGCTATGCAAACGACGTCGTACAAGGATGGACGATGGACACCGGTGCGAACGGTGCAGATGGCAGACGATTTTTTTGTGAACTGGGCCGACTTTCCCTCGGCGGTTTCCTATCAGGATGAACTGGTAGCGGCACATTGGCTCAAGAAAATAGAAGGTGGGCCCTATGCTTATGATGTGCAGATCGCTTTTCCTGCAGATGAGCGATACTGGCAAGATCCCATCACCCCGCATAACGACGGCACACCAACCGAGCACGGATTTGTGAGCATGCAGCCACTGGGCCCCGATCGGGTTCTGGCTGTTTGGCTCGACGGGCGCCACACCCACGGCCGTGATCATGGCGACTACGAAAATATGGACATGGCGATGACGCTGCGTTCGGCAGAGATTTCGGCCGATGGCACCATCGAGCATCCCCGGGAAATTGATGCTGCCGTGTGCGATTGCTGCCAGACCGATCTGATTTTGACCGAAAACGGTGCGCTTGCTGTGTACCGCAACCGCACGGAAGACGAAATCCGCGATATTTCCATTGCCCGATACGATTTGGATACCCGTCAATGGTCCGACCCGGTGCCGGTTCATAACGACGGATGGCAGATTATGGCCTGTCCCGTAAACGGCCCGCGCATTGCCGCCGATGGCGATCGTGTAGCGGTGATCTGGTATACCGTTGCCGATGGGGATGGGCGGGTGCTGCTGGCGCGGTCG
Source organism: Balneolaceae bacterium (assembly GCA_047921075.1). GTDB lineage: Bacteria > Bacteroidota > Rhodothermia > Balneolales > Balneolaceae > JBLRWS01. Next base: position 30,534 of record JBLRWS010000030.1, read on the forward strand.
GCCGATGGGGGTGAAACGTTTGATGAGCCGATCGAAATTGCATCGCAATATACGCTTGGCCGTGTGGATCTGGCAATGGGGCGTGAAGGCGTTATCCACACAAGCTGGATGGAATCCACGGATGAGATCGGCTATATTATGACACGCCGGGTGATGCCCGATGGCACACTCGACAATCCGGTTTTGGTGGGAAGCACATCATCGAGCCGGCGGAGCGGGTTTCCTCGAATGGCCCGCACCGGTAACGAACTTATTTTTGCCTGGACCCAAACCGATCCGTTTATCCGCGTGCGTACAGCCCGAATGGAACTCGGTGAGTAGCGGCCGGGCCTCTATCAACACGAAAAACAACCCAAGGTTATGTATCAAAAAACGGTTCAAACTCTTCTCGTTTTATTTTTGTCGCTTTTATTGGCCGGGTGCGGAGCACTCTCTGCCCAAACGGCCGACGATCCCTATCGCCAGCAAGCCATTGACATTCTGGAGCGAGTGCCGCTCTTTGATGGCCATAACGACACTCCCTGGCAATACCGAAACCGGGTTGGGTACAAGTTCTCGGAACTTGATTTTTTTGACACCACCCATCTCGATCGCCCTATGCACACCGATATTCCCCGCCTTCGCGAAGGCCGTGTGGGTGCGCAGTGGTGGTCGGTGTATGTGAGTGCCAACCAGCCCGAGCCCGATGCGGTAAAGCAGACCATGGAGCAGATCGATTTTGTGCACCGGCTGGTTGAGCGCTATCCCGATCACTTTGAGCTGGCGCTTACCGCAGATGATGTGGAGCGGATTTTTGCGGATGGTAAAATCGCCTCGCTGATCGGGATGGAAGGCGGCCACTCCATCAATAACTCACTGGCGGTGCTGCGCATGTTTCACCGGCTTGGTGCACGCTATATGACCATTACCCATGGCCGTACACTCGATTGGGCCGATGCCGCCGGCGATACGCCGCGCCATGGCGGGCTCACCGCGTTTGGCGAAGAGGTGATACGCGAAATGAACCGCCTCGGTATGGTGGTAGATCTTTCGCACGTCACACCCGAAACGATGAAAGATGCACTGCGTGTAACCGAGGCTCCGGTGATGTTTTCGCACTCCAATGCGCTGGCGCTGTCGGGCCACCCGCGTAACGTGCCGGATGATGTGCTGGATTTGACCAAAGAGAATGGAGGCATTGTGATGGTTACCTTTGTGGAAACCTTTACCTCGGAGGAGCGCCGCCGGTTTTTTGCCGAACGAAACGCCTATCGGAGCCGTGTGGAGTACCTGAACCCGGGACGCCCGGAGGTTGTGAACCGGCTGATGGAGGAGTGGGACGCCGAGCACGAGGCGCCCAAATCAACACTGGAGCAGGTGGCCGATCATATCGACCATATCAAAAACCGAATTGGAGCGGAGCATGTTGGCATTGGCGGGGACTATGACGGCATTTCATCGCTGCCGCTTGGCCTCGAGGATGTAACCACCTACCCCGATCTCTTTGCAGAATTGCTGCGCCGCGGCTATACCGAAGCGGAGCTTGAGCTGATTGCCGGCCGCAATATGCTGCGTGTATTACGTGGGGTAGAAGCCACAGCGGCTCGTTTACAGCAGGAAAGAGGGCCTTCGGAGGTGTTGATTACGGATTAGGGTTGCGTTCAGAGTATTGAGT